>DASUDU010000062.1:0-8396 GCA_036275435.1 Usitatibacteraceae bacterium
GTCGGCCCGGTTGGAAACTTGTCCTGGATCTGGGTCTTGTCGCCGTTTGCGCTGGCCTTCCTCTGGTGGGAGGTGATCGGCCCGATGATCGGCTGGGAAAAGAAAGTGGCCGAAAAGAAGATGAAGGACGAACAGAAGTCGAACGAGGAGTGGAAGAAAAAGACCCGGGGTTTCTGATTCGCGCCGGCGTTACGCGTTGCGTACGGGCCACAGGGCGCGCTCGATCGCCGCACCGATCGCCAAGACTTTGGCATCCCCCATCGTTTCGCCAATCACCATCAGCCCGACCGGCGCGCTGCCGACCGGATGGCAGGGCAGCGACAGGCACGGCCGGTCCAAAACGTTGAATGGCGCGCAGTTGCGCAGCAACAGCCCGTTGATGCGAAAGAACTCCGCGTCGGACGTCTCCAACTCGGCAATGCGCGGCGCCACGATCGGCACGGTCGGCGCCAGCAGGGCGTCGAAGCGCGAAGTGGCGCGATCGGCCTCGGCCATCAATTCCTTTCGCAGCAGGATCAGGTCGACATAGTCGGCAGCGAGGATGTTCGCACCGAGCTGCAGGCGCTTGAGTACCCGCGGGTCGAATTGCTCCGGTGCGCGCGCCATGCGCTCGCGGTGCAAGGCGAATGCTTCCACGGCGGAAAAGTTCGCCTTGGCGCTGCCATCGCGCTCGCGTTGCAGGACCGGGAATGGAAATTCCTCGATGGTGGCACCCGCCTTCGAAAGCGCAACAAGGGCCCGGGAAAAGCAATCGGAAACGATCTCGTCGAGGTCGTCTTGCAGGATCGTTGTCGGCACGCCAAAGCGCAGACCTTTGAGCGGCGGCTCGACGAATGGCGTTGGAGTTTCACCCGCCATCAACGCATCAAGCGTTGCGCAGCAGCGTACCGAGATACCCAGCGGTCCGATCGAATCGCGCGTGAACGACAATGGAAACGCGCCCTGCAGCGGAATGCGCCGCTGCGTCGGCTTGAATCCGCAGATGCCAGTCAGCGCGGCGGGGATACGCACCGAACCGCCGGTGTCGGAGCCAATGGTCGCGGCGGCCATGCCGTCGGTCACGCTGACCGCGCCGCCCGAGGTCGAGCCGCCGGGAATGCGCCGCGAGATGCGATCCCAGGCGTTGAGCGGCGTGCCGTAATGCGCGTTGATGCCGTTCGCGCCATAGGCGAATTCGGTCATGTTGGTGCGGCCGACCAGCACCGCGCCGGCAGTCTTGAGGCGGGCGATGGCCGGCGCGTCGTGCGCCGCGGGTGGCGTATCTGCAAGAATCTTCGATCCGGCGCGGGTGACCTGGTTTTCGAGGTCGAAAAGGTCCTTGACCGAAAGCGGAATGCCGTCAATGGCCGACAGCGGTCTGCCGGCGTCGCGCCGCGCGTCGGCGGCGCGTGCATCCGTGAGGGCTTGCTCGTGAAACACGGCGATGAAGGCGCGTGCGCCTTCTCCTTTCGGCTGGTCGATCTGTTCGAGGCACTCGTGGGCAAGGTCCACGGCGCGAACTTGCCCACCCTGCAGGCGCTCAGCCAGGGATTCAAGTGCGGCCGGCAATTGGACGTGGCTCATCGGCAATCGCGCTACTCAGGCAGCGAGGAAGGTGGGTTCGATGCGCACCGGAAAATTCACCGAATTGGCCATGAAACAGTTGGCATGGGCCTTTTCGTGCAGGGATGTCGCCTCGGCCAGGTCGGTTCCTGCCGGCAGCGTGATCACCGGACGAAGGACAACTTCCTGCATCGACATCTTCCCGGCAGTGCCGTGCGCGCCCAGGCCGAGCGTTCCGGTCGCCTGGTCACGGTAGGCCAGGATCTTCCAGCGCTTGCGGGCAGCGATCGCCAGATAGGTCAGCATGTGGCAATGCGACAGCGACAGCAGCAGCAATTCTTCTGGGTTGTAGCGCGACGGATCGCCGCTGAATACCGCTGGAGCGGACCCCGGGACGTCGGGCTTGCCCGGGCCGCGAAGGATGTTGTCGCGCGAAAACGCCGGGTCCGGCGGAAGGAGCTGGGCAGGATCCGCGGGCCATTCCAGCGATGTTTCAAACACATGCGTGTCAGCCATTTCTCGACTCCTGAAGTGGATTCGACATTCTTGCCCAATTGCCGGATGCTTGGATAGGGTTTTGAGCAAAGAACGAGCGCGAGGCGAATCCTGTCCCCCGCGGCAGGACGATCCCAACCCGTACAGGCTCACCGATGCTGCATAAGGCAAATAGAATGCAGGGACTCGACACAGGCACGATGCAATGACAAAGCTGCTGATCCACCAGATTTACTATTCCGACCAAACCCGCGCGATGCTCGACCCGGGTTTTGCCGCGCTCGACAACAGCACGAACGCCCGCCCGGACTGGCGGGAGTATTGGCCCATTCGCCGCCACCTGATGGCCGGTTCGCCGGACAAGGATGCGTTGGTGGGCTATTTTTCGCCGCGGTTCGGCAGGAAGACTGGCCTGGATTCCGCTGCGGTACACACCTTCGTCGAACGCGCCGCCGCAGACGCGGAAGTTGTGTTGTTCTCGCCGTTCTTCGACCAGATCGCCGCGTATTGGAACATCTTCGAAAACGGCATCAGCCACCATCCGGGATCGCAGGAAACGTTTCGGGCGGCAGTTGCGCGGATCATGCCGGGAGCCACGCTTGAGGCGCTGACGATGGATTCGCGCAATACCGTATTTTGCAATTTCTTCCTGGCAAAGCCTCGTTTTTGGCGCGAGTGGCTGCGATTGAACGAAATGCTGTACGCGATTGCCGAGTCGGGTCAGGGGGCATTGGCCGCCGGACTCAACGCTCCGGCACGGTATGCCGGAGGTGACGTGCCGGTCAAGGTGTTCATGATGGAGCGCATTGCCTCATTGATGCTGGCAACCGACCCGGCCTGGAAGGTGGTCGTGCACGATCCGCTGCGCTGTCCGCTCGATGCGCTCTTCGCGCCGTTCCGGCGGGAATTGGTTTGCCTCGACGCGCTGAAGATCGCCGCAACCGTTCGGCCTTCCGCCGAGTACCGTGCGGTTTATCGCGACATTCGCCGGCAGATTGCCGACCGCTCGAAAGCCGATTTCGAAGTCCGGCGCAAACAGGAACCGGAAGCGGGTACTTCGTCGGACTAGCGTTCCACCAGCAATGCGTTCATGTGCTGCAACCTCCCGGCCACTGCGCGCAGCAGGCTGACGCCAAACGCCGGCTTGGCGCGGATCAGGTCGAGCAGCGCCTTGCGGTTCACCGACAGCAATTCGACGTCGGTGGTGGCTCCGGCGCTGGCGGTTCGCGGCGACTGGTCGACCAGGGCCATTTCGCCAAATGTGCCACCGGGGCCAATCATCTCGACGACCTTGTCGCGAATCGCGATGGCCACGCGGCCGCGGGCCACGACATACATGCAGATCCCCGCGTCGCCCTCGCGCATGATGACCTTGCCGGCGTCGTATCGGACACGTGCGCTGGCATGCAGTGCGTCCTCCAGCGTGGCCAGCAATTCGGCGGGAAATGTCGCGGCTTCGCGTGCGGTCTGCTGTCCAGGGGCGAGTTTGCGCGCCGCCAGGCGCGCAGCCACCAGACGCAGGCGATCAAACATGACGCTCATCAGCATCAACGCGAACTCGGGCATTTGCTGAATCGCGGCGAGGAACTGCTGCGCATCCAGTGAGTAGGCGCGGCAACTGGATTTGGCGGTCGCGCTTGCGCTGCGCGGTGCATCCGTGATCACCGCCATTTCCCCGAATATCTCTCCGGGACCCACCGAATCGAGCGCCTTGCCGGCGGCCGTCAGGGCAACTTCTCCCTCGACGACGAAATACATCCGGTTCGCCACCGCCCTGGAAAACAGGCCACCTTTGGCCGCCTTTTCATGCTCAACGAAAAAGTGGCGGCCGGCCTCGATGGTTTCCGCGGAGCCAAAGGCCTCGAACAACTTCCTGGCCACCGGCGCATCATAAAACTTGCTTCTGGCCGGTGCTGCGGGCGCCGACGGCACAGTGGCCGGTGGCTTGGTTGGCCGTTGCGCCGCAGGCTTGGTGAAGTCGAAATCGTCGTCGGTCATGCGTCTGGTCAATGGTGTGTTGTCGTGGCTGTGCCATTATGACAAAGCACTGCGGGTGATGGGTTGGCCCTGTTGCGCAAATCGCCTTTTCGACGCGCATGCCGCACAATGGCGGTGAAGCGCCCCCGGCAGGCATTGGCCTCGGTGGCCCAGACTGGAGAAAGATTGTTGAACAGGTTGCACCTCATTGGGATTTCCGGCGCCGCCATCGCCCTCGCCGGCGTTGCCGTTTGGCTGTTCAGGCCTGCCGATGCGCCAGTTGCGGGCAAGGCGGGTGCCGCCCCGGTGGCGGTGACCCTGGCGCGCGTGGAAACACGTGACCTGCCGGTCATCGCCATCGCCAATGGCAGCGTGGTTGCACTGCAGGCCGTCGAAGTACGCACCCAGGTGTCCAGCACCGTCAAGGCGATTCACTTCACCGAAGGGCAGTTTGTCCGGCAAGGGGACCTGCTGTTTACGCTTGATGCGCGCACCGAGGAAGCCAATCTCAAGCGCGCCGAGGCCCAGGCCCTGAAATCGCGCGCGGATCTGGGCAATGCCGAGCGCAATCTCAGGCGCCAGCGCGAGCTGTTCGACCAGAAGTTCATATCCCAGGCGGCGCTCGACACGGCGATCAATCAGGTGGATGTCCTGCGCGGTCAGCTGGCCGTGGACGAGGCGGCTGCCGACGTGGCGCGCGTTGCGCGCACGCTGACCGAAATCCGCGCGCCGTTTTCCGGCCGGACCGGCGCGATCAATGTGCGCATCGGCTCGCTGGTCCAACCGCAAACCACATCGCAGGCCCTGCCGTTGGTTACCATCAGCCAGATCGATCCGATCGCTGTGGCCTTTGCGCTTCCCGAGCGTGAATTGCCCCACATCCAGCGCGCGCTGGCCCGCGGCCCGGTTCCCGTGCGCATTGAGTTGCAGGGGCTGCCGAAACAATCGCTGACCGGGCGCCTCGCCTTTGTGGAAAGCACGGTCGATGCCGCCAGCGGCACCATCGCCATGAAGGCGGCCGTCGGCAACGAATCCCGCCAGCTGTGGCCGGGAATGTTTGTCAATGTCAGCGTGCAGACCCGCGTGCTCGAGGCGGCGCTGACCGTGCCGGTGCAAGCGGTGCAAAGCGGGCCCGAACGGAAGTTCGTCTATGTGGTTGGCGCCGAAAACAAGGCCCAGATGCGTCCGGTCGAGGTGGAACTGGTCCAGGGCGGATTTGCAGCCATCAAGGGGATCGACGCAGGCGCGCGCGTCGTGGTCGAAGGCGCGCAGAACGTGCGCAAGGACAGCCTGGTTGCCGAAAGCGGTCCGCCCCCCCCGACAAGCAAGCCCGGCCGCGGGGAACCGAAGCCAGGGGCGACCGGCGACGCGCAAGCAGCAAAGCCCGCTGCCACCAAGAGCTGACCGGCACTTGCCATGAACATCTCGGAACTGTGCATCCGGCGCCCCGTCATGACGGTGCTGCTCAATGTGGCAGTCGTGGTCGGCGGCATCCTGGCGTTTTCCAATATCCCGATCGCGGCGTTGCCGCAATACGATACGCCGACCATTCAGGTGACCGCCAACCTGCCCGGCGCGAGCCCCGAGACCATGGCATCCTCGGTTGCCCAGCCGCTTGAACGGCAGTTCTCGACCATTGCCGGCGTGGTGGCGATGAGTTCGACCAGCACGCTGGGCAACACACAGGTTACCCTCGAATTCGACCAGGACCGGAAGATCGACGCCGCGTCGGTCGATGTGCAGGCCGCGCTGCTCAGGGCGCAGCGCGCGATGCCGGTGGAAATGACGACGCTGCCTTCATACCGGAAGGTCAATCCGGCGGATGCGCCCGTGTTGTTCCTGACGCTGCAGTCGCCATCGATGCCGCTGTCGCAACTCAACAGTTATGCTGAAAACCTGATCGTGCCGACACTGTCGACCATTCCCGGGGTGGCACAGGTCAACATCAACGGGCAGAAGAAATTTGCCGTGCGCGTGCGCGTCGATCCGGAGGCTGCGGCGGCGCGTGGCATGACCCTGGATGAAGTGGCTGCGGCGGTGCGCACGGCCAATGCCAATTCGCCGGTCGGCACGCTTGAGGGGCCGCGCCAGACGCTGGTGATTACAGCCAACCGTCAGCTGACACGCGCCGCGGAATTCGGCAAGCTGATCATCGCCAATTCGGCGACCGGCCCGGTTCGGCTTGCCGACATTGCCGAGGTTGAGGATAGTGTCGAGTCGATCAAGACCGCCAGCTGGGCCAACGGCGAACGCGCGATCACCATGTCGATCCAGCGCCAGCCCGATGCCAACACCGTGGCCACCGTCGACGCGATCAAGGCGATGCTGCCCAATCTGGTTGCGCAGCTGCCCTCGTCGGTGGACGTGAAGCTGCGCAACGACCGGTCGCTGTCGATCCGCGACGCGATCCACGACGTGCAGATTACGCTGGGCATCACGATTGCCCTGGTCATCCTGGTGATCTTTCTGTTCCTCCGCCATGCCATGGCGACGCTCATTCCGGCCACTTCGCTGCCGATTTCGCTGCTCGGAACGCTCGGCGTGGTGTTTTGGCTCGGCTACAGCCTGGACAACATTTCGCTGCTGGCCATCACCCTGGCGGTGGGCCTGGTGGTCGACGATGCCATCGTGGTGCTGGAGAACATCGTCCGCCACATGGAGGAGGGCATGGAGCCGATGCAGGCGGCGCTGATCGGTTCGCGTGAGATGGGTTTTACCATCGTGTCGATTTCGGTCTCGCTGGTGGCCGTGTTCATTCCGATCTTCTTCATGCCCGGAGTGATCGGATTGCTGTTCCACGAGTTTGCTGTGGTCGTTGGCGTGGCGGTGCTGGTTTCCGCGTTTGTTTCGCTGACGCTGATCCCGATGCTGTCCAGCCGGTTTCTCGTGCCGCACGAGAAGGGCGGCCACGCGGAGCGCTGGACGGCGGGTTTCGACCGGATGTTCCAGTGGGTGCACGCGCGCTATGCCCGCACGCTCGATTGGGCTATCGCCCATCGCCGCGTGATGCTCGGCGTCGCGCTGGCCACATTTGTTGCCACAGGGCTGATGTTTGCCGCCCTGCCCAAGGGGTTCTTTCCGGACGAGGACATCGGCCAGGTCCTGGTAACCGCCGAGGCCACCGAGGACATTTCGTTCCCCGCGATGGCTGAGTTGCTGCAGAAGACCGGCGACATCCTGCGGGCCAATGCCGCGGTCGACACCGTCATTGTCAATGCGTTCGACGGCAATTCCGGTCGCATTTTCGTGGCGCTGAAGCCGCGTTCGCAGCGCCCGCCGATGGCCAAGGTGGTCGAGGCATTGCGCCGGGAGACCCGCGCGCTACCGGGTATCAATACGTTTTTCAATCCGATCCAGAACCTGCGCCTCGGTGGCCGTCCCAGCAAGAGCCGCTACCAGTTCACGCTGAAAAGCGTGAACAGCGACGAGTTGCGCGCCGCCACCGAGGGTCTCTTGGCGCGGGTGCGCAGCGACCCGCTGTTTCGCGACGTGACCAGCGATGCCCAGTTGCGCGGCCTGCAGGCCCGCCTCGAACTGGATCGTGACCGCGCCAACGCGATGGGGGTCAACGTCCAGGACATTCGCAGCGCTCTCTACTCAGCTTTTGGCGATCGGCAGATCGCCACGATCTTCACCTCGTCCGACAGCTACCAAGTCATCATGCAGGTGTCCAGCGAAGATCGCGCCGACGAGTCGGCCTTCAGCAAGGTGTACGTACGCGCCAAGAGCGGCCGGCTGATTCCGTTGTCTGCGCTGGGCAATATTCGCCGCGAGATCGGCGCCACCGCGATCAACCACGCCGGGCAACTCGACGCGCTGACGATATCGTTCAATCTGGCGCCGGGCGCACCGCTGGGCGATGCATCCAAACGCATCGAACGATACCGCAACGAGCTCAAGATGCCCGCGTCGATCCTGACCGCATGGGGTGGCGATGCCGCGGCGTTCCAGTCCTCGCAGGCGTCCCAGGCGATCCTCATCATCAGCGCCTTGCTGGTGATCTACGTCCTGCTCGGCGTCCTCTATGAAAGCTACATCCATCCGCTGACGATCCTTTCCGGCCTGCCCTCGGCGGCGGTTGGAGCCTTGGGTACGCTGTGGTTGTTCGGCATGGACCTTTCGATCATTGCCACCGTGGGCATCGTCATGCTGATCGGCATCGTCAAGAAGAACGCGATCATGATGATCGACTTCGCGCTCGATGCGCAGCGCACCAAGGGAATGCGGCCCGAGGAGGCGATCCGCACCGCCTGCCTGCTGCGCTTCCGACCGATCATGATGACCACCATTGCCGCATTGATGGGCGCGCTGCCGATCGCGTTCGGACTGGGTGCCGGCGCCGAACTGCGTCAGCCGCTCGGGGTTTCCGTGGTTGGCGGCCT
>DASUDU010000063.1:0-3327 GCA_036275435.1 Usitatibacteraceae bacterium
CCCGGCGGCCGAGGCCGGCTCGCGCTCGATCTCGATTTTCGTCACGCTGCCCAATGGCGACGCGGCCCTGAAGGGCGGCATGTTCGCCAACGGCACGCTGGCCGCCGCCAGCCGCAGCGCGGTGAACGCGATTCCGCTGGCCGCCCTGATCACCGAGGGCGGGCAATCCTATGTGTTCGCGCTGGAAAACGGCAAGATCGAACGTAAACCGGTGGTCATCGGGGCGAAAAGTCCGGAACTGGGCCTGGTGGAAATCCGCGAAGGCCTTGCGGCCGGCGCGGAAGTGATCACCGTCAAGGCCGATGGCCTCAAGCACGGTTCGAAAGTGGCGGTGCGCGGAGCACCGGCCAAGGTGATGCCGGCCTCGACCCCGAAGACTTCCTCGGCGGAGCGGGTGGCGCGGTCCTGATGATCGTGAACGGTGAACCGTGAACAGAGGCAGCTTGCCGGGATGTTGATGTAGCGCGTTTGCAAGCGGTCCGGCACCGCGAATTCCCACGCACCGCGCCGATGCAAACCGTTCACCGTTCACTGTTCACCGGTTTTCCCGCCGTTCACCCGTAGTCCAACGCATTTTCCCATCCCAAGCACCTCCCTCCCCGGAGCCGCCATGAGAATCACCGAAATCAGCGTCAAGAACCCCGTGTTTGCCACCATGATGATGGTGGGCCTCATGGTCATGGGGCTGTTCGCCTACATGCGCCTACCGGTGGACCAGATGCCGGACGTGACCTTCCCGTTCGTGCAGGTCACCACGCCCTACCCCGGCGCGTCGTCCGAGGCGGTGATGCAGGACGTCACGCGGCCGATCGAGGAAGCGGTCAACACCATCAGCGGCATCAAGAGCATCCGCTCGTTTTCGCGGGAAGGATTCTCGCGGGTGATGGTTGAGTTCAATCTCGGCGTCGATGTCAAGACCGCGGTGCAGGACGTGCGCGACAAGGTCGCCGGCGCGCGCCGCGGTTTCAACAAGGATGTCGGCGAACCGACGGTCACGCGCGCGGACAACGACAACGACCAGCCGATTTTCTACCTGGCGATGAAGAGCCCGGCGCGCTCGCTGCGCGAGCTTTCCGACATCGCCGACCAGCTGGTGGTCAAGCGTTTGCAAGGTTCCTATGGCGTGGGCACCATCGAAGTGTCCGGCGATGTGCAGCGCGAAATGTCGATCCAGCTCAACCCGGACAAGATGGGCGCCTTCGGCGTCTCCGTGGACCAGGTGGTGTCGGCCATCCGCAGCCAGAACCAGAACCAGGCGGCCGGATTCCTGGTCGGCGATCGCAGCGAGCGGCTGGTGCGCGTGCAGGGCAAGTTCAAGGACGTGAGCGACTTCGAGCGCATCATCGTCGGCCGGCGCGGCGCCGGCGTTGGCAATAGCGGCGCACCGGTCACGCTGGGCATGGTGGCGACGGTGCGCGATGCCGAACGCGAGCAGACCTCGATCTCGACCAACAACGGCGTGCGCGGCATTTCCTTCGAGATCACCAAAACGCGCGGCGCCAACACGCTCGAGGCGGCCGATTCGATCCGCAAGAACATCGAGAAGCTGAAAAAGACCCTGCCGCCGGACCTGACGCTCGACATCACCTTCGACCAGTCGCAGTTCATCAAGCAGGGCGTGGACAACGTTAAGCACACCATCCTCGAGGGCGCGGGCCTGACGGTGCTGATCGTGTTCCTGTTCCTGCATTCATGGCGCTCCACGGTCATCACGGGGCTGACCATCCCGATCTCGGTGCTGGCCACCTTCATCGCGCTGTATGCCTTCGGCTTCTCGATCAACTTCATCACGCTGATGGCGCTGTCGCTGTCGATCGGCATCCTCATCGACGACGCCATCGTGGTGCGCGAGAACATCGTGCGTCATCTGGCCATGGGCAAGAGCCATGAACAGGCCTCGCTCGAGGCGACCAAGGAAATCGGCCTTGCGGTCATGGCCACCACGTTCACCATCGTCGCGGTGTTCCTGCCGGTGGCGTTCATGGGCGGCATCATCGGCCTGTTCTTCTACCAGTTCGGCATCGCCGTTTCGGTCGCCGTTCTGGTGTCGTTGTTCGTCTCGTTCACCCTTGACCCGATGCTTTCGGCGATCTGGCACGACCCGCCTTCCTGGATCAACCGCGTCAAGCCGATCCGCTGGGTTCTGGAAAAGCAAACGCGGCTGATGGACTGGCTGCACGCGAAGTACGACCGCGTGCTGCGCTGGACCTTCAACCCGCAATATCGTCGCTTGTGGATCCCCAAGCTCACCGTGATCGATTACGTCTTGTCCGGCTTCAAGCGCTCGCACCTGAAACTCGACCGCTTTACCATTCGCAACCGCGGCCTGGTGCTGTGGTTCGCCGCGCTGACCTTCTTTGCCTCGTTCCTGCTGGTGCCGTTCATCGGCTCGGAGTTCGTGCCCGAGGTCGACGAGAACTGGACCAATGCGCGCATCCAGACGCCGATCGGCTCGTCGCTCAATTACACGATGGGCAAGGCCGAGCAGGTTGAGGCGGCGCTCAAGGAATTCCCGGAGATCGCCCGCGTTTCGCGCAATGTCAGCAAGTCCGGCGCCTGGTTCGGCCTCGAACTGACGCCCAAGGAAACGCGCAAGCGCTCGAAGAACGACATCGACGATGCCATCCGCAAGCGCCTGTCGAGCATTGCCGGGCTGGAAGTGCGCGTCGGCTGGAACCGGCCGATCCAGATCTTCGTCATGGGTCCGGAGATCAAGGAACTCGATCGCATTTCGCAGGAAGTGGTGGCCAAGCTCAAGGCGATCAAGGGCACCGCCGACATCGAAAGCTCCTACAAGCCGACCAGCCCGACGCTCGACATCATCGTCAACCGCGAACTGGCCAGCGATCTGGGCGTGTCGATGGCCAGCGTGCTGACCACGACGCGGGCGATGATCGCCGGCGAGGACGCCGGCCAGTGGGAAGGCCCGGACGGCGAGAACCACCAGATCCTCGTGCGCCTGCCGAAGAACGAGCGCACCGCGGTCGCCGACCTCGACAAGATCTATTTGCCCAGTTCTCAGCTCAATGCCGACGGCAGCCCGCGCATGGTGCCGTTGCGCCAGATCGCCGACTTCGTGCCCGCGGTCGCCGAGCGGCAAATCGAGCGGCGCAACCTGCAGCGGCTGGTGCAGGTGTGGTCGGGCATCAGCAAGGACCACACCGCGGGCGAGGTCTCGTCCGAGGTGCAGAAAGCGCTGAAGACGATCGCCCTGCCGCCGGGCTACCAGTTCCAGTTCGGCGGCTCCTCGCAGGACATGGCCGAGTCGCTGGGCTATGCGGTGGCGGCGCTGTCGATGGGCGTGATCTTCATCTACCTGATCCTGGC
>DASUDU010000064.1:0-19231 GCA_036275435.1 Usitatibacteraceae bacterium
GCGCGCGCCACGCTCGATTACAATGCCGGGCACATGATTGCCCCGAATCGTGACGTGCCCACCGACAAAATTCCCCTTTCCGTCGTCATCATTTCGAAGAATGCCGCCTCGCAGATTGCCGGGTGCATCGATTCGGTGGCCTTCGCCGACGAGGTGCTGGTGGTCGATTCGGGATCCGAGGACGAAACCCGCGCCATCGCCGAGGTGCGCGGCTGCCGCGTCCTTGAAAAGGACTGGCTCGGATTCGGCCAGCAAAAGCAATTTGCGGTCACCCAGGCGCGGCACGACTGGGTACTGTGCCTCGATGTCGATGAGCGCGTCACGGCCGAACTCGCCGCCAGCATCGGCCGCACGCTGAAAAACCCCGCCACGTTCGCCTATCGCATGGCGCGCCGCAACCGCTTTCTCGGTCGCTGGCTGGCGCATGGCGAGGGGTATCCCGACTGGTCGCTCCGGCTGTTCCACCGCGCCCACGCCAGCTGGAGCAACGATCCGGTGCACGAAGCCGTGATCACCACGGTTTCCGTCGACGATCTGGCCGGGGATCTGCTGCACGATTCGGCCGAGGAAATCACCACCTACCTGCAAAAGCAGAATCGCTACTCGTCGCTGCACGCCGAGGCGCTGTATGGCCAGGGGGTGCGGGCGGGCTACCTGAAGCTGTTCCTTTCGCCGCTGGCGCGGTTCATCAAGTTCTACGTCATCCGCCTCGGATTCCTCGATGGCGGCCCCGGCTTTGCCCATGTCGCCGTGGGTTGCTTTGCCGCGTTTGCCAAGTATGCCAAGCTGATTGAATTGGCGCAGAAGGCACAACAGGACGGCAAGGCCTGACCTGCTAAAATTGCCCGTTTTTGGCTCGGGCAGGACAGCCATCCCATGATTCTGGTCACCGGCGGCGCCGGGTTCATCGGCGCCAATTTCATTCGCGAGTGGTTTGCCGCGGGCGGCGGCGCGCTGGTCAATCTCGACAAGCTGACCTACGCGGGCAACCTCGCCTCGCTGGCCGACGTGGCCGGGCGCGCCGACTACCGTTTCGTCAAGGGCGACATTGGCGATCGCGCCCTTCTCGATAAGTTGCTGGCCGAGATCAACCCGGCTGCGATCGTCAATCTTGCCGCCGAGAGCCATGTCGACCGCTCGATCCATGCCGGCGATGAATTCATCCGGACCAACGTCGTCGGCACCTTCAACCTGCTCGAGGCGGTGCGCGCCTGGTGGGCGAACCGGCCCGGCGCGGCTCGCGAGGCCTTCCGGTTCCTGCATGTGTCGACCGACGAGGTCTATGGATCCCTGGGTCCGACGGACGCGGCGTTTACCGAAACCCATCGCTACGCCCCCAACAGCCCGTATTCGGCGTCCAAGGCTGCGTCCGACCACCTGGTGCGCGCCTGCCACCACACTTACGGCGTGCCGGTGCTGACCACCAACTGCTCGAACAACTACGGCCCGTATCATTTCCCGGAGAAACTGATTCCGCTGATGATCGAAAACGGCCTGGGCGGCAAGCCACTGCCGGTCTATGGCGACGGACAGAATGTGCGCGACTGGCTGTACGTCACCGACCATTGTGCGGCGATTCGCCTGGTGCTGGCCAAGGGCCGCGTCGGCGAGACCTACAACATCGGCGGACGCAACGAGCGCAGCAACCTGGAGGTGGTGCACGCCCTGTGCGCGCTGCTCGATGAACTCAAACCACGCGCCGATGGCGCATCGCACCGGCAGCTCATCCAGTTCGTCAAGGATCGCCCGGGCCACGACTTCCGCTACGCCATCGATGCGGGCAAGATTGAACAGGAACTCGGCTGGCGCGCGACCGAGAATTTTGAAAGCGGCCTGCGCAAGACGGTCAACTGGTACTTGGCCAATCGCGAGTGGGTCGAAGGCGTGAAAAGCGGCGCCTATCGCGCCTGGGTGGACCGCCAGTACGGGGCGGAGGCAGCCTGATGAATGCAACCCAGACTTCGCGGAAGGGCATCATTCTGGCCGGTGGCAGCGGCACGCGCCTCTACCCGGTCACCCAAGTGGTGTCCAAGCAACTGCTGCCGATCTACGACAAGCCGATGGTGTATTACCCGCTGACCACGCTGATGCTGGCGGGAATCCGCGATCTGCTGATCATCTCCACACCGCAGGACACGCCGCGCTTTCGCGACCTGCTCGGCGATGGCGCGCGCTGGGGTTTGCAACTGTCCTATGCGGTGCAGGCCTCGCCGGACGGCATTGCCCAGGCCTTCCTGATCGGCCGCGACTTCATCGGCGACTCGGCCTCGGCGCTGATCCTGGGCGACAACATCTTCTACGGCCACGACCTTTCTCTGGCCCTGGGCCGCGCTGATGCGCGCAAGGAGGGTGCCACGGTGTTCGCCTACCCGGTCCACGATCCGGAGCGCTACGGCGTGGCCGAATTCGATGCCGCCGGGAAGGTCATTTCGCTGGAGGAAAAACCGCGCGCACCCAAGTCCAGTTACGCCGTGACCGGCGTGTATTTCTACGACCGCCATGTGGTTGAGCACGCCGCTGCGCTCAAGCCCTCCGCGCGCGGCGAGCTGGAAATCACCGACCTGAACCGCCGTTATCTGGACGCCGGCAGCCTGACCTGCGAGGTCATGGGGCGCGGCATGGCCTGGCTCGACACCGGCACCCACGAATCGCTGCTCGAGGCTGCGCAGTACATCGAGATCATCGAGCGCCGGCAGGGTTTGAAGATCGCCTGCCCGGAAGAAATTGCCTACCGCCAGGGCTGGATCAGCGCCGCCGAAGTCGAGGCGCTGGCCGCGCCGATGCTCAAGAACAGCTACGGCCAGTACCTGATGCGCATGCTGGGCCAGCGGGTGTTCTAGTGGTGAAGGTCGTCGACACCGCGATTGCCGACGTCAAGATCATCGAACCGAAGGTGTTCGGCGATGCGCGCGGCTTCTTCTTCGAAAGCTTCAACGAGCGCGCTTTCAACGCCGCTCTTGGCGCCGAGGTGCGTTTCGTGCAGGACAACCACTCGAAATCGCTGCGCGGCGTGTTGCGCGGCCTGCACTACCAGGTCGAGCAGGCGCAGGGCAAGCTGGTGCGCTGTGTGGTTGGGGAGGTGTTCGACGTGGCCGTCGACCTGCGGCGGTCCTCGGCGAGCTTCGGGCGCCACGTCGCGCTGCGCCTGTCGGCGCAAAACAAGCGCATGCTGTGGGTGCCGGCCGGTTTTGCGCACGGTTTCCTGGTGGTTTCGGAGGCGGCCGAATTCCTCTACAAGACCACCGACTACTATGCGCCGGAGCACGAGCGCAGCCTGCTGTGGAACGACCCGGTACTGGGCATCGACTGGCCGCTCGCCGAATCCGGCGCGCCGCAATTGAAGCCGGCCGATGCCGGCGCGCCGGCCTTGGCCGCGGCCGAGCTGTTCGCCTGAATCGTGGCCGGTCAGCAGCCGCGTGTCCTGATCACCGGCGGCGACGGCCAGCTCGGCTTTGAACTGGCGCGCGCACTGCAAGGCAGGGCGGAAGTAGTGGCGTTGAACCGCGCGCAACTCGACCTGGGCGATGCCGAAGCCATCGTCCGCAGCTGCCGCGACCTCAAGCCCGCGCTGATCCTCAATCCGGGCGCCTATACCGCGGTCGACAAGGCCGAAAGTGAACCGGAGCTGGCGATGCGCATCAACGGCATCGCGCCCGGCGTGCTGGGTGAACAGGCGCGGCGCCTCGGTGTGCCCGTGGTGCATTTTTCCACCGACTATGTGTTTGACGGCCTGGCATCGGTACCCTATCGCGAAGACGATGCGACTCATCCGCAAAGCGCTTATGGCAAGACCAAGCTGGCCGGCGAACAGGCGCTGGCCGCAAGCGGCGCCGAGCACCTGATCCTGCGCACCAGCTGGCTGTACGGCAACCGCCGGCACAACTTCTTCCTCACCATGCTGCGGCTGGCGCGCGAGCGTGACATTTTGCGCGTGGTGGCGGACCAGATCGGCGCGCCGACCTGGGTGCGGCCGCTGGCCGAAGCGAGCGCGGCTGCCCTGTCGTTTTCGGCCGCCGGTGCTGCGCTGGCGGTTCCGCAGGGCCTGTATCACCTGAGCGCCGCGGGGCAAACCTCGTGGCACGGCTTTGCCGAGGCGCTATTGGCTGCCGTTCCGGACCCGGCACGGAAATGTGCCCGCGTCGAGGCCATCACCACGGCCGAATTCCCGACGCCGGCGCGACGACCTGCATATTCGGTGCTTGCCAATGCGCGTTGGATCGGCGCGGGAGGGGGGGCGTTGCCGGGTTGGGAGCGGCAGCTCGAAGGCTGCGCTGCCGAGTATCGCGCGGCTTTTCCCTAGATCTGGCGCGGCGTTTGCAGCCAATTTGCCCTGAAGGGCGCGCCGGGACTTGGGTGATGCCCTGCCGCCGGCATCGCTTTGCGTGCCGTGCCGGTATCATTTTCTTCACCCTGGGCAAACTGGGTGAACGCCTTTGCGATCCTGCAGTCCCATCTGGGCGCACGGCCATCGCCTAGCCTCGGAAGTGCGCTGCTATACTGTCATGTTGGCCGCGATTCGCCGCATTCGCGGCGTTTTTCTTTTAATAATCAAGGGCAAACGGCATCGTGGAGGCAGCAAACGCAGTTCCGCTCGAGGATCCGGCACCGCCTGCAAAGATTGGCGAACTGCTGGTCCGCGCCGGCAAGCTTGACGCGCCGAATCTGGATCGCGCGCTCAAGGTGCAGGAAGCGCAGACCGGAAAGCCGGAAAAGCTGGGCTCGATCCTCAATCGGCTCGGCATGGTCTCTGCGCGCGATCTGGCCGAATCGCTTGCGGCGCAGCGCGGCTGGAGCCTGATCGAGTCGACGGAATTCCCCGAGCTGCCGATCCTCGAAGAAGCCGTCTCGCCGCGTTTCCTGCAGCAGGCGCAGGCGATCCCGGTGGCCGAGAACGAAGCCGAGGTGGTCGTGGCGATGACCGACCCGGCCGATGGCTTCACCGTGCAGGCCTTGCAGGCGGCGACCCGCAAGCGCATCGCGCCGCGGCTCCTGTCGACGGCCGATTTCGACGCGGTGTACGAGCGGCTGTACGGTTCGGGCAAGTCGTCGATGGGCCAGATCGTCGACAACATCGCCACGCGCGACGAGGAACAGGACTTCGGCGACATCGAGCAATTGAAGGACCTTGCTTCGGAAGCGCCGGTGATCCGCCTGGTCAACCTGATCATCAACCACGCGCTGGAACGGCGCGCCTCGGACATCCACATCGAACCGTTCGAGAACCGGCTGATCGTGCGCTACCGCATCGACGGCGTGTTGCACGAAACCGAATCGCCGCCGCGTCGCTTGTCCGCAGCGGTGATTTCGCGCATCAAGATCATGGCCACGCTCGACATCGCCGAACGGCGCCTGCCGCAGGACGGGCGCATCAAGCTTCGCGTGCAAGGCAAGGAAATCGACCTGCGGGTCTCCACGGTGCCGACCATGCACGGCGAATCGGTGGTGATGCGCATCCTCGACAAGGGCGGCGTGGCGCTCGATTTCCACGCGCTCGGTTTCGACGAGGACAACCTGAAGGTGTTCCTCGCGGTGCTCGACCAGCCGCACGGCATCCTGCTGGTGACCGGCCCGACCGGGTCGGGCAAGACCACCACGCTCTACACGGCGCTGGACCGGCTCAACAAGCCGGACGTGAAGATTCTTACGGTCGAGGACCCGGTGGAATACCAGATGTCGGGGATCAACCAGATTCAGGTCAAGCCGCAGATCGACCTGACGTTTGCCAATGCGCTGCGTTCGATCGTGCGCCAGGATCCGGACGTGATCATGATCGGCGAAATCCGCGACTTGGAGACGGCGCAGATCGCCGTGCAATCGGCGCTCACCGGCCACATGGTGCTGTCCACCGTGCACACCAACGATGCCGCTTCCACCATCAACCGCCTGCTCGACATGGGCGTCGAGGACTACCTGCTGACCTCGACGGTGGTGGGTATTCAGGCACAGCGCCTGGTGCGCACACTCTGCCCGCATTGCAAGGAGCCCTATCACCCGGTCGCGGAAGTGGTCGAGCAATTGCGATTGCGGCGTTATACGAAGGAAGCGCAGGTCACCTTGTTCCATGCCCGGGGTTGCGAGCAGTGCGGCCACACCGGCTATTTCGGCCGCCGCTCGATCATGGAAGTACTGCCGATGACCGACGCGCTGAGGAGCCTGATCATGCGCCATGCCACTGCTTCGGAGCTTCGCGCCGAGGCGGTGCGCGAGGGCATGGAAACAATGTACGAAAACGGCTTGAAACACGCCGTACGCGGCGCCACCACCATCGAGGAAGTCTTGCGCGTCACGCGCGAGGCGTGACGGGGCGCGAGCGGCCATGCCGATGTTCCAGTACAAGGCCGTGTCGCCGGCCGGCGAAGTGAAGGAGGGCGTGCTTGAGGGTGCCTCCCATGGCAATGTGATTGCGCACCTGCAGTCGCTGGGGCTCATCCCGATCCGTGCTGCGGAAGTCGGGCAGGCGGCCGGCATCTCGGTACCGGTGCCGGGCTCTGGCGCGGCCAAACCGGCGCGCCGCGGCAAGGTGAACCAGGCCGACCTGGGCGTGGTCACCCGCGAGCTGGCGACTCTGGTGCGGGCCGGGCTGCCGCTCGACCGCAGCATGGAAATCCTCATCGGTCTGGCCGAGAAGCAGTCGGTATCCGAATTGCTCGGTGCGATCCGCAACGAGGTGCGCGGCGGCACGGCGCTGTCGAAGGCGCTGGAGTCGCACCGCGACGTGTTTTCGCGTTTCTACATCAACATGGTCAAGGCCGGCGAAGCCAGCGGCTCGCTGGGCAATGTGCTGCTCAGGCTGGCCGACTTCATGGAACGCTCCAAGGAACTCAAGGACAACGTGGTTTCGTCGATGATCTACCCGATCGTCCTGCTGGTCGTGTCCGTGCTGTCGGTGCTGGTGCTGGTGGTGTTCGTCGTCCCGCAGTTCAAGCAGATTTTCGACCAGTCGGGCAAGGCGCTGCCGTTGGCGACCGACATTGTGCTGACCACCGGGATCTTCCTTCGAAAGAACTGGCCGGTGATCCTCGCGGTGCTGATCGCTGCGGGCTGGCTGCTGCGTCGCTCCTTCGCCAACCCGGTGTCGCGCGCCCGCTGGGATGCGCGCATGCTCGGCTGGCCGATCGCCGGCGGCCTGATTGCGCGTCTGGAGATGGCGCGCTTTTCGCGCTCGCTGGGCACGCTGCTGGCCAATGGCGTCCCGTTGCTGGCCGGCTTGTCCATCCTGAAGGAAACGCTGGGCAACGCGGTGTTCCGCGAGGCCGTCGACAAGGTCTCGCGCGAACTCAAGGAAGGTCGCGGCATGGCCCGGCCGATGCAGGAGGCCGGCGTGTTCCCGAAGCTTGCCGTGCAAATGATCGGCGTGGGCGAGGAGACCGGCAAGCTCGACGAAATGCTGGTACAGGTCGCCGACGTCTATGACCGCGAAGTCGCGTCCGCCATCAAGCGCGCGCTGGCGCTGCTGCAGCCGATGATGATCATCGGCCTGGCCGGCCTCATCGTCGCCATCATCATGTCGATCCTCGTGGCGATGTTCGGCCTGATGGATCTACCCTTCTGATTTTTCCGGAGAACACGATGTCCAAGCGCATTCGAATCCGCCCGATCCGCCGAGCCAGCTTCGGCTTCTCGCTGATCGAGATCATCATCGTCATTACGCTCATCGGGCTGATCGTCGGCTGGGCGGCAACCAACCTGTTTGGCAAACAGGACCAGGCCCTTTGGCGCACCGCAAAAGGCCAATTGACGCAGCTGGGCGGCACGCTCGACCAGTACAAGCTCGACACCGGCCGCTACCCGACCACGCAGGAAGGGCTCAACGCGCTGCTCAGGGCCCCGGCCGGCGTGGTCAACTGGGTCGGCCCGTATGCCAAGAACGAGGATGCGTTGAAGGACCCCTGGAAGAACCCGATCATTTACCGGTCGCCGGGCTCCGACAACCGGCCCTACGAGCTGGTTTCCCTTGGCGCCGACGGCAAGGAGGGCGGCGAGGCGGTTCCCAACAAGGACATCAAGTCCTGGGAATGAAACGCGGACGGATGCCGACCATGAAGCGCGCGCAACAAGCCGGCGGATTCTCGCTGCTCGAAATCATGCTCGTCCTCGTGGTAATGGCGCTCGCCTATACGCTGCTGCCGCGCATGGTGTTTTCCGGCGTGTCCGGCGCGGAACTGAAAAGCAACGTGCGCGCCGTGGCCACGGGCCTGCGGCTGACCCGCGACCACGCCATCCAGTCCAAGCGCGAGGCGGCGATGACGGTCAACCTCGAAGCGCGTGAATTCACGCTGCCGACCGATGCGAAATCGCACAAGCTCAACGACAAGCTCGAAGTCAAGCTGATTACCGCCGAGGCCGACCTGGTCAATGAAAAGGTCGGCAGCATCCGCTTTTTCCCGGATGGCTCGTCCAACGGCGGGCGCGTGAGCATCGGCACCGGCGGGCGCGTGTTCGAAGTCGATGTCGACTGGCTGACCGGGCATGTCAGCATCAATGAGAAGGGCGGAGATGCCCGTGCCTAATTGCAAAACCCCAGCACGGGCGCGCCTTTGCGGGCAGAAACGGCCGAAACGCCGCGCCAGTCGTGGATTTTCGCTCCTGGAAATCCTCGTGGCCTTCACCGTGTTTTCGCTCATCACGGCGGTGGTGATGCAGATCTTCTCGCAAGGCGTCAACAACGCCGGCGTGGCCGACCGCTATGCGCGCGCCACCATGATCGCCGAGTCGAAGCTCGCGGCCGCAGGCATCGAGGAGGCACTCAAGGCCGGGGTGACCAGCGGCAAGACCGACGATGACTTTGCCTGGCAGGTCACCATCCGCCGGTACGAGGATCCGGCTCCGCGCGACCAGCAGGCGCTCGATTTCGACAAGAACTACTTCGCGCAGCTCTATGAAGTGATCGCCACGGTGCGCTTCACCACCGACGATAGCAAGGAGCGCGCGGTGACGCTCACCACGCTGCAACTGGGGCCGAAACCGGCATGAACGATCCACGCCGCCTTCGCAGCGCCGGCTTCACGCTGCTCGAAATGCTGATCGGGCTGACGCTGCTCGGCGTGCTGCTGGTCATGGTCTATGCCGCGTTGAGCATCGGCGTACGCGCCTGGGACAGCGGCGACAGGCGCGTCGCGGAGGCGGCACACCAGCGCATCGTGCAAAGTTTCCTGCGCCGCGAGCTGGACCAATTGTTCGCCGTGCGCTGGCGCGGCATTGCCGAATCGAAGCTCGCCTTCGAGGGTGGCAAGGAGGAAATCCGCTTCGTCACCACGCTCAACCTCGGCGCGGGATTCAAGGACGGTGGCCTGCAATGGGCGCACCTGTATGTGGCCGAGGACGGCGAACGCGAAGGCCGGTCGCGGGCCCTTTACATCCGGCGCGAGCCGTTTGACCTCTATGCCAAGGACTGGGACGGCCTGTCGGCGGCCAAGCCGACCCGGCTCGCCGAGTCCGTGAAGTCGATCGAAATCGCCTATTTCGGCGCCGAGAGCGATGTCACCGATCCGAAGTGGAGCGACGAGTGGAAGCACCCGTCGCGCCTGCCGCAGTTGATCCGCATCCGCGTCAAGAGCGAGACCGGGCGCGACGTGCCCGAGCTGGTGGTTGCACCGAAGATCGGTGAAGAAGCGGGGTGCTACGACAACGGTTTCCAGCGCCAGTGCGCGCCGCGGAGAGCCTGATATGCGCGGCGCACCACGCTCCGTCATGGCCAGCCAGCGCGGTGTGGCGCTGATCATCGTCATCTGGATCGGCACGCTGCTGACCCTGGTGGCCTCGTCGTTCATCTACGCGATGCGCTCGGACATCCACGTCGTCGGCAATTCCCTGAGCCGAGCCCGGCTCGACGCCGCCGCCAGCGCCGGGGTGCAGCGCGCGGTCCTGGAAATGGCCAAGCCGCTGCAGCTGGCCGGACGCTGGAGTACCGACGGCCAGCCGCAAACCTGGGAATACGCCGGCGCGACGATGAACATCAGCATCACCGATGAATCGGCCAAGGTCGACCTCAATGCCGCCAACGAGGCGCTGTTGCGCGGATTGTTCCAGTCGCAGGGCTTGGCCGCGGAAGAGGCAGCCGCCCTGACCGACGCACTGATGGACTGGAAGGACCCGGACACGCTCAAGCGCCTGCGCGGCGCCGAGGAACCCGAGTACCTGGCGGCCGGACTGGGCTACAAGCCGGCGAATGCGCCGTTCCAATCGATCGAGGAACTGCGCCTGGTGCTGGGCATGACCCCGGCGTTGTACCAGCGCCTGGCCCCGCTGATCACGATTTACTCGCGCCAGCCGGGCATCAATTCGGCCATTGCCGGCCGTGAGGTGTTGCGCGCCTTGCCCGGGGTCACCGAGGCGCAGATCGACGAATTCCTCGTGCGCCGCGAAACCGCGCGCGCCAACAAGCAGCCGATTCCGGTGTTTCCCTCGCCCTTTGCCACCAGCTTCAGCGCAACCAACATCGCCCAGGTGCGCGTCGAGGCGGCGCTCGACGATGGGTCGACGCTGGTGCGGGAGGCAACAGTGCTACGCTTGCCCAATCCGAAGCGTTCGTTCACCTACCTGCGCTGGCGCGAAGGGCGCGCTGGCGAGGTGAACGCGCCAAGCGTCGCACCTGCCGGCAACGAACCGGCCCCGAAGAATCCATCCGCACAGACATGAACTCTGACACATCCCTTGCACCGCGCAGCCTGCCTGCCGAGTACGCCCGTTGGTGGCTCACGGAGTTGCGCGCGCTGCTGCCGGAAACGATCACTGGTTGGCTGGCCGGCGATGTTGCCCACGGCGACCTGATGGCCGACGCGGACGGCGTCAAGGCGGTGAAGCTGGTCAATGGCCGCCTGGAGGCAGTCCAGCAGGCTGCCTACGCCGACCTGTCCAGCGCGCCGCTGCTGCGCGAACTGCGCACCAGGGGCCACGACCGCGTGCGCCTGTGGATGGCGCCGGGGCAATGCCTGGTCAAGACCGTGACCTTCCCGGCGGCGATCGAGGAAAACCTCGCCGTCGCGATCGGCTTCGAGCTCGATCGCATCACGCCGTTCAAGTCTGAGCAGGTCTATTTCGACGCGCGCGTGGTCGCGCGCAATCCGGCCGCCGATAGCATCGACGTGCGGGTCGTGGTGGCACCGCGCGCGGAAGTGGACGCGCGCGTTGCGTTGCTGGCGCAACACGGCATCAGCGTGGCCGAAATCCCGGTCGAACCGGCAATCGTCGGCGGCATGCCGGTGGACCTGTTGCCGGCGCACCTGAAGCCGGCGCGCCGCTGGGGCCAGCGTACGCGCCTCAACCTCGCCCTGCTGGCGCTGGCCGCGTTGCTCGGCCTGCTGGCGCTGCTGGTGCCTGTGTGGCAAAAGCGCGAACGCGTCGTCGCGCTCATTCCCCTGGTCAGCAAGACTGCGGGCGAGTTCGAGTCCAGCCGCAAGGTCAGCGAGGAATACACCCGGCTGGCCGCGGATTACAACTTCATCAGCGGCAGGAAGCACTCGGCGCAACCGGTGTTGGCCGTGCTCGAAGAGGTGACCAAGATCTCGCCGGACACCACCTACACGCAGAGCTTCGAGCTCAAGTCCACCGGGAAGGTGCGCGAACTCACCATGATGGGCGAGGCGCAATCGGCCTCGCGCGTTATCGAGTCGCTGGAGCAGTCGCCGCTGTTCCAGAACGCCACGCAACGCGCGCAGACCACGCGCGGCAGCCAGCCGAACAGCGAGCGCTACCACATCGCCACCGAGGTCAAGGTGCGCCCGTTGCCGCCGGCTACGACCAACGTTGTCGAGTTGGCGCCTGCGCTGGATGCAGTCCCCGCCGGTGCGGCGCCGGCCGCGGCGCCTGCCGCCGAAGCCAAGGCTGCTCCCGCGGCAACCGATGGCAAGACGCCAGCGGCTGATGCGAAACCTGCCGTCCCGGCTCCCGCGGCGGCACCGCCCGCCGCTCCGCCTGCATCGGGCGCAGCAGCCCCGACGACCCCGCGGAGGCCCTCATGAGTGCGCAGGCCTTGAAGCTTCCGGCCGACCCGCGCGGCCGGCGCGCGCTGGCGCTGGCCATCCTCGTGCTGGTGGTTGCGACGCTCGTGGCCGCCATCGGTGTGCCGGTCCTGATGCTGCATCGCCATTACGATGAGGCCATCGCGCGCATGACCCGGCAATGGCAGTCGCAGTCGGCATTCAACGCGCAGCGGCCGCAGTTGATAAAGCTGCTCGAGACGCTCAAGGCGCGCGAACCGCGCAAGCTGTTCCTGAAAGGATCCACCGCGGCGCTTGCCGCGGCGGAGTTGCAGGAACTGGTCAAGTCGGCGATCGAGAACAACGGTGGCCGGGTCATTTCCGTGCAGGGCCTGGCCAACAAGGACGAGGGCGCCTACCGCGTCGCGGCGGCAACCTTCCAGCTGAACGTGAACAACACCAACCTGCGGCGCGTGATCCATGCACTCGAATCGCAGCAACCATATGTGTTTCTCGATAACCTGACGATCCGCTCGCACACGCCCCCTGGGTACAAGCCGCCGCCGGGAACGCCCGAGCCGGACTTGTTTGTGCAAGTGGATGCGAGCGCGCTGGCGGTGGTCAGCGCCGAACCGGCGCCGGCCACGCCGGCGGCCGGCGTTCCGCCAACCGCTGCGGGGAACCCATGAATCCGACAATGAAGGCCTGGTGGCAGGAATACGGACTGACGGCCATGCTCGGCACGCTGGCTGCCGCTGCTCTGGTTGTGCTCGGGCTGGAAACCGACTGGGGACGCGCCGCGCGCCCGCCACTGCCCGAGGTGCGCAACCAGTCGGGTGCGGAGCTGGTGCCGTTGCTGCCCACGTTCAAGCTCGGCGTGTTGGACACCGACTATCGGGAAACCGGCGAGCGGCCGTTGTTTTCGCCATCCCGCAGGCCCCCACAGGCCAATCCGGCGGCAGCTGCCCCGCAGATGAAGCGCGGCCAGTTCCGCCTGGCCGGCACCGTTGTCAATGCCGGTTTGAGTGTCGCCTACCTCGTTGAAGTCAACGGCAACAAAACGGTCCGCGTGCAAAAGGGCGCTGAGGTACTTGGCTACCCGGGTATCGTCGTCGATCAGGTCGATGCAGCCAAGGTAGTGCTCAAGCAGGGCGAGGAGACCGAGGTGCTCGAATTGCGCACCGCGGCCTCGCCGCCGAAGCCGGCAGCGCCCGCCGGCGTGCCGGGGCAGCCGCAGCCACCCGTGGCGCCCGCGCCGGTCGCTGCCGCAGCTGCGACCACCGCTCCGCCTGTTGCCCAGGTCCTGCCTCCGCAACGGCCATTCATGCCGCAGCCGGGCGCCCCGACGCAGCCAATGCCCGGCGCAGCCGTACTGCCCGGATTCGTCGCTGGCGCGCCCGGTGCCACGCCGGCTGCCGACGCCGCGCAGCCGGCCGATGCTGCCAATCCAGCGTTGCGGCGCCGACGCTTCCAGAATGTGCCGCCACAGCCCCAATGAAACCGATGCCCAAAAAGAACCCCGATGAGCGCGAAATGACTACCAACCAGCCCCAGATCCTTGCCGCTTCGCCGGAGTCGTTCGCGCTGCGCGTGCCAATGCCGGTGGCCCTCGCTGTCGCCTTGGCGCTTTCCGGATGCACGTTGCTCAAGCAGCTTGAGGCAAAGGGCGAAGATCCCACACCCGCCGCAGCCGGCAGCGTCGTGCATCCTGGCGCAGGGCCGATGCCACCGGCCAAGCCGGCGACGGCCAGCCCTGAAGCTGTGCCTGCGCCGTCTGCTGCCGCGACCAAGCCTGCAGGGCCGGCAACCGCCGCGCCCAAAGACGGCATGTTCCACCTGGGTACGGGGGATTTTGTCAGCAAGTCGCCGGCGCCTCCCCAGCCGGCGGCCGGCCCTGAAGAGTTCAGCCTCAACTTCGAGGCGACCGACATTCGCGCCATCGTCCAGTCGATCATGGGCGACTACCTGCGTGAATCGTTTACCATCCATCCGCAAACCAGCGGCACGGCGACGATCCGGCTCTCGCGGCCGGTGGCGCGCAAGGACCTCATCCCGATCCTGGAAATGCTGTTGCGGCAGAACAACCAGGTGATGATCCGCGAAGAGGGGCTCTACAAGATCATGCCGGCTGCCCTGGGCATCAAGGGCACGCTCGCACCGCAGGTGGCAGGCCCCGCGGCCGCGCTGCCGGCCGGATTCTCCGTGCAGATCGTCCAGCTCAAGTACGCCGGTGCAGCCGACATGCAGCGCATCCTCACACCGTACGCGACCGATCCGGCCACCGCCACCGTGCAAATCGATGCCGTGCGCAACCTGCTGATCCTGTCCGGCACCCAGCGCGAACTGAAGCATTTGCTCGACATCGTCAACCTGTTTGACGTCGATTTTCTCGCCGGTTACTCCTTCGGCCTGTTCCCGATGTCGACCGACGTCAAGGCACTGGCGGCTGACATCGACAAAATTTTCGGCGACGCCAGCAAGAGCCCGCTGGCCGGCATCGTGCGCATCATTCCCATCGAGCGGATGAACGCCCTGCTGGTGATCAGCACCCAGCCACGCTACCTCGAGGAGGCGAAGAAATGGATCGACCGGCTCGACAAGAGCGGCGGAATCTCCGGCGGCATGCGCCTGAACGTCTATTCGGTGCAGCACGGCAAGGCGGAGAAACTCGCGCAACTGCTTTCGGAAATCTACGGCAACAAGCAGGGCGCGACGAGTTCGCCGACGCTCGCGCCGGGGCAGCGCCCGGCGACGATCACCACGCCGGCAGTCCCCGGCTCGCCGCCGGCACCGCAAACGCCGGCGCAGGCCGCGATCCAGGCGCTGACGTCGTTTGCCGGCAGCGGCGTTGCCGTGTCCAAGGATGTGCGCATCATTGCCGACAACGACAACAACTCGCTGCTGATCCTGGCTTCGCCCTCGGACTATGAGACGATCCTCGGCGCCCTGCGCCAGCTCGACGTGCCGCGCCGCCAGGTCTCGGTGGAAGTGCTGGTCGCGGAAATCACGCTGACCGACGACCTGAAATTCGGCGTCGAATGGTTCACCCAGCACCAGCACGGCCAGAGCACTTCGATCGGTGCGCTGCGCAGCAGCGGCGGCGCGTTGCCGCGCATCCCCGCAATCGACGCGAGTAAGGACGTGCGAAGCCAGGTGGCGACCGCCAATGGCCTGCAATTGATCAACGTGCTCGGCTCGGACATCCGCGGCGTGGTCCAGGCGCTGGGCAACGACGGTCGCGCGCAGGTGATTTCGACACCGCGCATCATGGTCCTCGACAACGAAAAGGCAACCATCAACGTCGGCACGCAGATATCCGTCGATACCGGATCGGCGACCAGCACCGGCGGGGTCATCAACACCTCGCGCCAGTACATCAACACCGGCGTGATTCTTTCCGTGACGCCGCGCATCAATGCCGGCGGACGCGTCACGCTCGACGTGACCCAGGAAGTGAGTTCGGCCGGGGCCGCCGATGCCGCCGGCGCCAATCCGCCGATCAACACGCGCAAGGCGCAGACCGTGGTGACCGTCGGTTCCGGTGAGACCATGGCGCTAGCCGGGCTGATCCAGCGCGACACCGGCTCGGGTACATCGGGCGTACCGCTGATATCGAAAATCCCGCTGATCGGCGGATTGTTCGGTACCCAGTCGTTCCGCAACAACCGCACCGAACTGGTCATCTTGATCACGCCCAGCGTGATCTCGAGCGGCGAGGACGTACGCGCCCTGACCGACGAGCTGCGGCAAAAAATCCCCGCGCTGGAGGCGTATCTGCCTGCGCCAAGGCCCCTGAATTCCAAAGTTGAAGGCGAAAATCCGGGCGCGAAAAACTAGTATTGGTGCGCAAGTCGGAAAAGTATCATTTTGTTATACCGATGGGTTCCGCCATGGGTACTTTTCAGATTCCCGGTGCTTTTCGTTGACGTTGCCGCGCGATTTGCATATGCTTGCGCCATTAGTCGGAATTTCCCTAGAATTTACTTGAAGTTGTTTTCGGAAGGTTCGGTTTTTCTGTGTTTTTTGGTAGAATGTTCAAGGCGTTCCTCGGTGCAGCGCTGATTACCCTTGTCGGATGCGCGTCAGGCCCCGGAGATCGAAGCGGTACCCCTCCTGCAAAGTCACCGGAGCAACTGACCAAACAGAGGGCGCAAGAACGTTGGAACGCCTTGCTCGCCAAGGACTTTGACAAGGCTTACGGGTATATCACCCCCGGCATGCGCAGCACCTTGTCGAAAGAGGTTTTTACCGGGCGGCTCATTGGAGCGGCCGGAAGCTGGATCAAGGCGGAAGCGGGGGCTGTGCGCTGTGCTGCCGAAGATTGTGATGTAACGGTGCGTTTGGAGTACTACCTGTTCCCGAATGTGCCGCAGACCAGTATCTTCGAGGAAAAGTGGATCTTGATCGAAGGGGATTGGTGGTTCGTCTACAAGGGGTAGTGGTTCGGTTCCCTGTGGACCCCTACCGGCAAGTGGCAGGAATAAGGTTTGAAATAAACGCAGTGCTGTAATAAAATCAACGTGTTTTTTTGTGTGTTGTAGCCTAGTGATCACTTCATTTCAACAAGGAGTTTCGCAAAAAATGATTACCTTCAAACAGAAGACGATGTTTGCTGCTGTTGCCGCCGGCCTCGCCGCCGCCGGTGCAGCCGGTACCGCCAACGCGGTGCACATCAATCCGGACGGTCTGGGCCAGGTTCTGGTCTTCCCGTACTACACGGCACGTGCCGGTCAAGCGACGTTGATCACCGTGATCAACACGCAGGGCACCAACACCAAGGCCGTCAAGGTCCGCTTCCTGGAAGGCAAGAACAGCCGCGAAGTTCTTGACTTCAACTTGTTCCTGTCGCCGAACGACGTGTGGACCGGAGCCGTGGTTGCAACCGCCAACGGCGCGCGCGTCATCACCAACGACAACTCGTGCGTGACCCCGAGCGATCTGTTCGTCGAAACCCGCACCGATTCGCTGGGCCTGCCGCTCAACGAATTCAAGAACTACCAGTACACCGGTACCAACGCGGATTCGGCCTCGTTTGCCTCGCTCGACCGTACCCGTGAAGGCTATTTTGAAGTCATCGAAATGGCCGTCATCGACGACGACGCCGTGGACGGCAATGCCATCGCTGGTGCCGCCGCCCAGGTGACCGGCTACATCAAGCACAACACCGCTGGCGTTCCGGCCAACTGTGCCGCGCTGAACGGTCTGGATTCGTTCCCGGGCAACGCTGCCGCGGTCCAGTTCCCGAACACCGGCGCAACGATGATGAACCCGCCGCGTGGTGGTCTGGCCGGCCGTGCTTCCATCATCAATGCCGCGAACGGTTCGAACTACACGTTCAGCCCGACGGCGTTCGATGCATGGTCGACCGTCGTTGCCTACAGCGAATCCGGCAACCTCGCCCCGGCCATCACCCAGGCGTTTCCGGCCACCAGCAACGTGTTCACGTCGGCAGGTGTCGTGACCGCAACCTGGGCCGCAACCCCGGCTGGCCAGCGTGACGCGATGTCGGCAACGATGATGCGCAACAGCGTCATCAACGAGTACATCCTCGACGCCGGCACGTCTTCGCAGACCGACTGGGTGGTGACGTTCCCGACCAAGCGCGGCTACGTCTCCGTCGGTTCCGGCGCTGCCGTTGCTCCGTTCGCCAACAACTTCTCGACCGGCACCACCGGTTCGTGCGACCCGTATGCCTTCGCCGTGTTCAACCGCGAAGAAGGCGTCCCGGGTGCCTCGACCCCGAGCCCGTCGCCGTCGCCGTTGCCGCCGGTTGCCGTCGTTGCTGGCGCGCAGCTGTGCTGGGAAGCCAACGTGGTTCCGTTCGGCACGACCAGCTTGCTGGCCTCGTCCAACACCAACCCGCTGATCGCCGGCCTGCAAAGCTTTGTCAATGGCGCGACGACCACTCCGGGATCGTTGACCACCCCGTCGATCCGCGCGACGCAAGGCCCGAACGGTTACCTGTTGATGAACTTCAACACGGCTACCCAAGGCCTGACGCCGGTGGCTGCCACGCTGACCCCGTTGGGTGGCGCGCCTGCCGCAATTCCGGGACGTCACAACGGTCTGCCGGTTCTGGGCATGATGCTGCACAACTACCAGAACACCGGCGTGACCTCGCGTTACGGCGGCGTGGTGGAGCACAAGTTCACACGCAGCATCATCTAATCGCTGCAGTGTTCCGCAAGTCACAAAAAGGGGTGCCTGGCACCCCTTTTTGTCGTTATGTATGCGACTTTTCACATCTTTCGGGTGAACGGTTGCATACATTACGCGTCAAACCTCAATGGCCATTTGCATCCGTACAAGGAACCTAATGAACGCTTTCCGGCAAATTCTGGGATTTTCCCTTTCCGCCTTCATGGTCGTCCTCGTGACGTCCTTTCCGTCTCAGGCGCAGACTGTGAGGATCAACAACGTAGACTGCGCTGCCGGTTCTTCCGTGTCATTTGGCAACAACCAAATCAACGTCACCGCCACCGGAGGCTGCGTCAATCAGGCGCCGCCAGTCGTCCCGACACTGGCCTCGCTGAGCCCGGTGACTGCGGCCCCGGGCGCAACCGTTACGGCGACCGGCACGAATTTCGCCACCGGCGCCACCGTCTCGGTTGGCGGCGCTGCCGCCAGCAACGTGACCGTCACGAATTCGACGACCCTGACCTTCACGGTGCCCAACGTCAATGCCGGCGCGCAGTCGGTCAGCGTGACGCTCAATGGCCAAACCAGCGGCACCCAGACCCTGACAGTCACGGCCCTGGTGCCGACCGTCGCGTCCTTGGCCCCGACTTCGGCGAAGCCGGGTGACACCGTCACCGTGACCGGCACCAATTTCGTCACCGGAGCTACTGCAACTGTTGGCGGCGTCGCGGCGCCGGTCAGCAGTGTCACCGCAACCACCTTGAATGTCCTCGTGCCCGCAGTGGCGGCTGGCGCGCAGCAGGTTGTTGTCACGGTCAGCGGCAACGCATCGGCGACTGGGGCCGGCAGTACCCTTACAGTGACCGCGGCAACGCCGGCAATCACCAGCGTGACTTCGGCATCCGTCGGGCAGTCCGCGACGATCACCGGAACCGGCTTCGCCCCCGGCGCCACGGTGACCATCGGTGGTGTCGCCGCCACCGTCGTTGGCACTCCGACAGCCACGTCCATCGTCGCCACGGTTCCGAGCGTCGCGGCCGGTGCCCAGGTGGTCAACGTCACCGTTGCCGGAGTTCAGGCCACCGGCGCGATGACCGTTAGCGCTGCCGTCCCGGCGCCTACGATCACGGCTTGCACGGGCACGGTGAACAGCAGCTTGTCGATCACCGGCACCA
>DASUDU010000065.1:0-4462 GCA_036275435.1 Usitatibacteraceae bacterium
GGGCATGACCATCGAGCGTCGCTCGGTACCCATCAGGATCTTGTCCTTGGCGCGTTCAAAATCCTCCATGTCGACCAGCCGCTTGTTGCTGCGCGCGGCAAACAATGCCGCCTCGTTGACCAGATTCGCCAGATCGGCGCCCGACATGCCCGGCGTTCCACGCGCGATGATCTCGGCCACGACGTCCGGCGCGATCGGCACCTTGCGCATGTGCACGTTGAGGATCTGCTCGCGGCCGCGGATGTCCGGTAGCGGCACCACCACCTGCCGGTCGAAACGGCCGGGGCGCAGCAGCGCCGGGTCGAGCACGTCCGGGCGGTTGGTCGCGGCAATCACGATCACGCCCGAGGAGGCCTCGAAGCCGTCCATTTCCACCAGCATCTGGTTGAGGGTCTGCTCGCGTTCGTCGTTGCCGCCGCCCAAGCCGGCGCCGCGCTGGCGGCCGACCGCGTCGATCTCGTCAATAAAGACAATGCACGGCGAATTCTTCTTGGCCTGTTCGAACATGTCACGCACGCGAGCCGCGCCGACGCCGACGAACATCTCCACGAAATCGGAGCCGGAAATCGAGAAGAACGGCACTTTGGCCTCGCCGGCAATGGCGCGTGCCAGCAAGGTTTTGCCGGTGCCGGGCGAGCCGACCATCAGCACGCCGCGCGGGATGCGGCCGCCCAGTTTCTGGAACTTCGACGGATCGCGCAGGAAGTCGACCAGTTCGGCGACCTCGTCTTTGGCTTCGTCGCAGCCGGCCACGTCGGCAAACGTGACATGGTTGTTGCCCTCGTCAAGCATCTTGGCGCGGCTCTTGCCGAAACTGAAGGCTCCGCCGCGGCCGCCACCCTGCATCTGGCGCATGAAATACAGCCAGACGCCGATCAACAGCAGCATCGGGAACCAGGAAATGAAGATCGACATCAAGAGCGATTGCTCTTCCTCCGGCTTGGCCTCGATCTTCACGCCGGCCTTGCGCAGGTCCTCCCACATGAAGATGTCGCCCGGGGTCGAAGTGGTGTAGACCTTGTTGTCGCGCGTGTAGACCTTCAGCGTGCGGTTGCCTTCCTGCTTGATACGGTCGACGTTGCCGTTCTTCACCTCCGCCATCATGGTCGTGTAGTCCATTTTCTCGGATGCGCCGGTGCGGCCGGACATCTGCATGAACAGCATCATCAGCACGACGCCGATGACCAACCAGATCAGGACTTGCTTGGCAACATTGTTCACTGGGGATTTCCTTGCAGGAAGCGAATGGCGGGGAACGCGAAAACGGGACTCAGATGCTACATCAATCGCCCGCTTGCGGCTGTTGCATGCGCCACAACGCGGAAGGGGCTATTTCAGGTCGCGCGCCAGCAGGAAGGTCTCGCGGCTTTCGTCGCGGGACGCGTCGGGCTTTTTCGCGCCGACCAGGCAAAAACGCGCGCGCAATTCCCGGACAAACGCCTCGAAACCGGCGCCCTGAAACACTTTGACCAGAAAAACTCCGTTTGGTTTCAAGAACTTGACGGCAAAATCCGCCGCCAACTCGGCCAATGCGTACAAATTGGCCTGATCGGTGATGCTCACACCGGTCAAATTGGGGGACATATCGGAAATCACAAGGTCGACCCTGGCGTTTTCCCCGCCGATGGCCTCAATCACCGCCTTGAGTCCCTCGTCGCGGGAAAAGTCGCCCCGGATGAACGTCACCCCGGGTATCGGCGCCATGTCCAGCAGGTCGATCGCCACCACGGTGCCGCGCGCGCCGACCTTCCTTGCCGACCACTGCGACCAGCCACCGGGCGCGCTGCCCAGGTCGATCACGGTCATTCCCGGCTTGAACAGGCGCTCGGTGGCATCGATTTCGGAAAGCTTGTAGACCGCGCGCGAGCGAAAGCCTTCGTCCTTCGATCGCTTGACGAACGGATCGGACAGGTGGCGTTTCACCCAGTCTCGGCTGTTTTTCGGTCGGGCGCTGGCCATGATCCGGCAACCTATAATGCGCGAATGAAAACTCCATTATCGCCCAACGAACGCGCCGTCCTGCGCGCCCGCGCGCATCCGCTCGAACCGGTGGTGCTGATCGGCGACCAGGGCATCACGGCAGCGGTGATCCGCGAGATCGACCGCAGCCTCAAGGCCCACGAGCTGATCAAGGTCCGCGCCCAGGCCAGCGAACGCAGCGAGCGCGCCGGGATGCTCGAGCAGATTTGCAGCGCGCTCAACGCCGCGCCGGTGCAGGCGATCGGCAAGGTGTTCGTGCTCTGGCGCGAAAACCCAGAACTGGCAAAGGCACGCGAACAGGCCCTCAAGCCCAAGCCGGTGAAAAAAACTCCGCGCCTGACGCGCCAGCAGGAAGAGGCGCTGGCCTCCCGCCCGCCGCAGCGGCGCCCGCGCAAGGTCTAGCGCTTTGCGCCGCCGGCGGCAGCCTTAACCGACTGCCAACTCGCGCCAGCCGTACCGCGGCTGATAGGCCAGCTTGACCTTGGCCTTGTCGATGGCATAGACGCGATCGATCGACTTCGGCAACTGCCAGCCGTGCTGCGCATAGGCTTCAACCAGGGCCGGCTCGCGCCTGGCCAGCACGCCGGGCGCATCGCGGAACAGCTCCTCGCAGTCTTCAGGGCGAAATGGCGTGTCGCCCGAAATATTGAAGATCTCGAAGGCGTCGAATTCGGCATTGACCGCGTGCAGGAAGGCGCCGGCAACATCGTGCGCGTCGACGCCGCGGTACAGCCGATAGACCACCATGCGCTCGAGCGGCTCGGGGAAGCAGCGCGAAAAACGCAACGCCATGACACGGAAATTCGCATCGTGGAATTCGCGGCACAGCGCCTCGGCGGCCAGCTTGGTTTCGTCGTAGATGTCCTCGGCAATCGACGGCAGCTCTTCGGTGACCCAGATCGCGCGGTCCCTGGGCCGCAACGCATGCCCATAGGCGGAGGTCGAACTGGCAAAGACAAATCGTCGCACCCCCGAATCCTTGGCCGCTTCGAGCAGCTTTCGTGTGGCCTCGACGTTGGTCGCCTCGAAATGTGCGCGGGTATGCGTGGTGCGGTGCGGCGCATGCAGGGCGGCAAAGTGCACCACTGCATCCATGCCGCGCATCAGGGGCCGCCAATCCTTGACGCGGGAAATGTCGGCCAGGTGCCGCGTGTTCTTCCCGGGCTGGAGGTCGACCCCGACCAGCGCGTGACGGCGCGCCAATTCCTGCGCAACCACCTGCCCCACCTTGGGACCGGACGAACCGGTCATCAGGATGTTCATCGCGCGCTCCAGCAGCCGGGCGAAAAACGCAAGCAGCGGCGCGGCTTTTCACGCCGTTTGGCCCGGAACACCGCGCCAGCCGAGGACTTTGCCGGCTCGCAGCACCCGAAAATGCAATCAGACATAGCGCACATCGACAATCTCGAATTCCTTGATGCCGCCCGGCGCGCGCACCTCGACCAGGTCCCCGGCGGACTTGCCGATCAGCGCCCGCGCGATCGGCGACGAATACGACAACTTGCCGGCTTTGATGTCGGCCTCGTCCTCTCCGACGATCTGGTAGGTCACTGCCTCGCCGCTGTCGGCCGCCTCGAGCTCGACGGTGACACCGAACACCACCCGGCCGTCGTTGTCGAGCTGCGCCGGATTGATGATCTGCGCGCTCGAAAGCTTGCCTTCGATTTCGAGGATGCGCCCCTCGATGAATCCCTGCTTTTCCTTGGCCGCATCGTACTCCGCGTTTTCCGACAGATCGCCCTGCGCGCGCGCCTCGGCAATGGCCGTGATCACGGCCGGGCGGTCGCGGGTCTTCAGGCGGTGCAATTCGGCCTTGAGTTTTTCCGCGCCGGCAACGGTCAACGGAACCTTGGGGATGCTGCTCATGATGCGGTCCTTGGAAAAAAGCGTCCGGTGCCGCGCCGGGCGGGCGCGGCAGGTTTCGGGTAGCGGGATTTTATGCGGCTGCGGGAAGCGTGCGGTGCAGCGACTGCAAATCGTACACCTTCAGTTCGGCCAGATGTTGCATGCCGACGCAAGCGGCCCGCGCGCCGGCGATGGTGGTGTAGTAGGTGATGCGCCCCTGCAGCGCGGCATTGCGGATCGACCAGGAATCGCGGATCGAGCGTTTGTCTTCCTCCACCGTGTTGACGATCAGCGTGATTTCGCGGTTCTTGATCATGTCGACAATGTGCGGGCGCCCCTCCAGCACCTTGTTGACCGGGTCGCAGTCGATTCCCGATTGCAGCAGGTAGGCGGCGGTGCCCTTGGTGGCGACGAGGCGAAAGCCCAGGTCGCGCAGGCTGCGGGCGATGTCGACCGCCTTGGCCTTGTCCGGGTTCTTCACGCTGATGAAGGCCTTCCCGGCGTGCGCGCCGGTCGGCGGCATCTTGATGCCGGCGGCCAGCTGCGACTTGACGAACGCCTCCGCGAACGTCATGCCGACCCCCATCACCTCGCCGGTGGACTTCATTTCCGGCCCGAGGATGGTGTCGACACCGGG
>DASUDU010000066.1:0-13469 GCA_036275435.1 Usitatibacteraceae bacterium
CCGTGACGTGGACGCGCAAGCGCCAGTTGCTGCAGATCCTCTGGCGCAGCTGGCGCTCGGGAGGAGGCGCATGAGCGGCGTGCCTGAAACCCTGGCGTGGCGCCTCGCGCGGTTTGCAGCCTTCGGCGTGCTGGTGGTCACGCCGTTTCGTTCGTCCGCGGGCCTGCGCGGCGCCTTGCTGCTGCTGGCTGCGTTCTTGATCTTGTGGTCGCTGCGTGGCGGTCTCGCCGCTGCACTGCCGCGCGCCCGCCTGCTGGGAACGGCACTGGCGCTGTGGTTCATGCTGGCGTTCGCTTCCGCCCTGATGGGCCCTGAGCCGCTCAACGCCCTGCAGGTGGTCAAGCGCGACATTTTGACCCCGACGCTGGCATTCCTGGTGTTCCATGCGCTCACCCGCGAGGCGCGCGACCTGCGCCTGTGGTCGGTGGCGCTGGCAATCGGCTTGATGGTGCTGACGTTGATGGCTTTGCACCAACCCTTCGACCCCAAGGCGCTGACGCAGGAGCTGCCGTACCTGGGCGTGGGCTGGCTCACCGCCTGGCTGATCACCATCGCGCCGGTGTTTGCCTTGTTGGCACTCAATCCCGACCGCGGCCGCTGGCGAACCGCATTGCTGGTACTCGCCGCAGCCGGGCTGTTGTTGTCGGCCTGGGCCTCTGGCAGCCGCACCGTGTGGGCCTGCTTTGCGCTGATGGCGCTGGTGGTGGTGGGCATCGCCTGGCAAGTGATGCAGCGCCAGCAGCATCGGCGGCTGCTGGTGTCCACGGCGCTCGGGCTGACGGTGATCGGCGCGGCCTTCTGGGCTTCGCTCGAGTATCGAGCCGCCACGCAGGCGCGCGAAGGGGAAACCGCCATTGCCTTCCTGATGGCCGACCACCGCGTGCAGATCTGGCACGAGGCGATGTCGATGATCAGCGAGCGCCCGTGGACCGGACAGGGCTATGGCACCGACGGCCTGCACGAGGCATTCCGCCAGCGGTTCAGCGAACCGTGGTTTCGCGCGATGGTCCAGCAGCCGCACAACGTGCTGTTGAACGCTGCCTTGCAGATGGGCTGGCCCGGGGCGCTCCTGCTGCTGGGCCTGTTCGGCGCGCTGTTTCAAGCATTTTGGGTGCGCGCCATCGATGTACGCGCCGATGAGTCGATGCGCCTGGCAGCTGCCTGCGGCGTGGCGCTGGTGGCCGGGGTGTTCTTGCGCAACATGACCGACGATTTCCTGTCGCGCCACGGGGTACTGGCGCTGGGCGCGGTGGCCGGGATGCTCTACGGACTGGCTCGCCGGCCTACATCCCTGCCAGTTGCAAATTGAGCAGTGTCGCGTATTGCCCGCCTCGCGCAACAAGTTCGGCGTGAGAGCCGATTTCGAGAATGCGCCCCTGATCCATGACAACGATACGGTCGGCCTTCTCGATCGTCGACAATCGGTGCGCCACGACCAGCGTCGTGCGATCCTTCATCAGCGCCTCCAGCGCGGCCTGCACCTGGCGCTCCGACTCGCTGTCGAGTGCCGAGGTCGCCTCGTCGAGCAGCAGGATCGGCGCGTCCTTGTACAGCGCGCGGGCGATGGCGATGCGCTGCCGCTGGCCGCCGGACAGGCGCGAACCGTTTTCGCCGATGTGGGTATCGAAGCCGTCAGGCAGGGCCGCGACGAACTCGCTGCAGTGCGCCGCGCGCGCGGCCTGCTCGACGCGGGCCCGATCCACCGGCCCCGACGATCCGTAGGCGATGTTGGCCGCAACGCTGGCGCCGAACAGCACCACATCCTGGCTGACCATGGCCAGCTGCGCGCGCAGGTCCGGCAGGCGGATTTCGCCCAGCGGGTGACCGTCGAGCGTGACGCGCCCCGAACTCGGCGCATAGAAGCGCGGCAGCAGGTTGATCAGGCTGGTCTTGCCGCTGCCGGAGCTGCCGACCAGGGCCACGGTTTCTCCCGGCCGGATCGCCAGCGTGACACCGTTGAGAGCGGCCTGCGACTGGCTGTCGTAGGAAAGGTGGACATCCTCGAAACCGATGCGCCCCTCGGCCCGCGTCATCGCCACCGAGCCGCGGTCCTCCTCGACCGGTTCATCGATGAGGCGGAACACGCTCTCGGCCGAAGCCAGGCCGCGCTGGATTTGCTCGTTGACATTGGACAAGCCCTTGACCTGCGGAATCATCGAGCCGGCCGCGACGACGAAGGTGACAAACTCGGACATGGTCAACCCGGTGCCGACCGTCTTGCTCGCCGCGAGGTAGACGATGAGGGCGATTGCCAGCGACACCACGAAGTGCGTCAGCGGCGTCGCCGCCGCTGCAGCGGCGATGTGCTTCATCGACAGCTTGCGGATGCGGTTGGCGGCCTCATCGAAGCGCTGCAGTTCGAAGCGCTCGCCGGTGAACACCTTGATCACCTTGTGGCCGCGGATCGATTCTTCCAGCACGTCGTTCATCGCCCCCCAGGCGGTCTGGCTTTCGCGCGCGACTGTGCGCAGGCGGCGACTGAAGGTCTGCATGATCCAGGCCAGAACGGGACCGGTGGCGAAGATGATCAGGGTAAGCTGCCAGGAAATGATGAACATCGTGATCAGCACGCCGATCAGGGTGAACGAGCCGCGGATCAGGGCGATGAGCGCATTGGTCGAGGCCTCCTGCAGGCCCACCACGTCGTAGGTCAGCTTCGACATCAGGGTGCCGGTGGTGTTGCTTGAATAGAACGGCACCGGTACCTTGAGCAGGCGCTGGAACATCAGACTGCGAAAGTCGAGAATCACCTTGTTGCCCACCCAGTTCATCGAATAGCCGGCGATGAAGTGCGCGATGCCGGCCAAGGTGAAGATCGCGACGATGGCGATGGCTCCGGCGAGCGCATAGTCGCGGCCGGACTCGACAAACACCTTGTCGAGCAGCTCCTTGAGGAACAGCGGAAATGCGCCCTGCAGGCCGCCGCCCACCGCCAGCGCCAGCACGCCGGCATAGAAGCCCTTGCGATAGGGCTTGACGTGGCCGAGCAAGCGCGCGTAGAGCGCAGTGCTGTTGGGGTGGCCGTCCACGGGGTTCAGAGCGTGTGCCGGAAGTAGGCGATGGTTTCGGCCAGGCCGTCGGCCAGCGACACGCTTGGTTCCCAGTCGAGTTTTTCCCGCGCCAGCGTGATGTCGGGCTGGCGCTGCTTCGGGTCGTCGGCCGGCAGGGGTTTGCGCGTGAGCTTCGACTTCGAACCGGTCAGGCGCAGCACGTTCTCGGCAAGCTCGAGCATGGTGATCTCCACCGGGTTGCCGATGTTGATGGGGCCCGTGAAATCAGCCGGCGTTTTCATCATCGCCAGCATGCCGCGGATCAGGTCGTCGACATAACAGAAGCTGCGCGTCTGCTGGCCGTCGCCGTAGATGGTGATGTCCTCGCCCTTCAAGGCCTGGACGATGAAATTGCTCACCACGCGGCCGTCGTTCGGATGCATGCGCGGACCGTAGGTGTTGAAAATGCGCACCACCTTGATCGCCAGCTGGTGCTGCCGGTAGTAGTCGAAAAACAAGGTTTCGGCGCAGCGTTTGCCCTCGTCGTAGCAACTGCGCGGCCCGATCGGATTGACGCGGCCCCAGTAGGCCTCGGTCTGCGGATGCACCTCGGGGTCGCCGTAGACCTCGGAGGTCGAGGCCTGCAGGATGGTTGCCTTGGTGCGGCGCGCCAGGCCCAGCATGTTGATGGCGCCGTGCACGCTGGTCTTGGTGGTCTGCACCGGGTCGAACTGGTAGTGGACGGGGCTGGCCGGACAGGCCAGGTTGTAGATCTGCTCGACCTCGACGTACAGCGGAAAGGTGACGTCATGGCGCATCAGCTCGAAATACGGCTTGCCGATCAGATGCGCGATGTTGGCCTTGCTGCCGGTAAAGAAGTTGTCGACGCACAGCACGTCCGCGCCCGAGGCGACCAGCCGGTCACACAGGTGGGAACCGAGGAACCCGGCACCGCCGGTCACGAGAATTTTGTCCATCAGGGGGACGCCCGACTGCGCGCCGCTAGGGAAAACGCCATTTTACGCGGCCAGCAGGCGCCGATAGAGCGAGCGGTATTCTTGCGCCGTCGCCTCGACCGTGTACGGCAGGACGGTCGAACGCGCCCGCGCGCCCATGGCCGCGTTGCCGAGCGCCTGGCATGCCGCAGAGGCCATCGCGGAAACATCGAGCGGATCGATCACAAAGCCGTTCTCGCCGTGGCGCACCCAGTCCGCCGCGCCCGCCTGGGGGCTGGTGATCACCGGCAGGCCGCAGGCCATCGCCTCGCCAAATACCAGGCCGAAGGGTTCGTACAAGGTCGGCATGAGGAACAGGTCGGCCGCGCCGTACCAGGGCCGGACGTCGCGAATGCCGCCGGTGAACACCACGCGCTTGCCGATGCCGAGTTTGCGAGCCAGCGCGCGGTGCTGCTCGAGACGCTTGTCGGCGCCCACCACCACGCCGTGCAGGCCGTCCACTGCGGCGATCACCTCAAGAAATGCCGCCGCACCTTTGCGCTCGAACCCGGAGCCGACAAAGATCGCCAGCGGCGCGTCTGCTGGAATGCCGTGTGCGGCGCGCTGGGCGCCGCGGTGCGCCGCGCAAAGGCCCGGGTGAAAGTGCTCGCAGTCGATCGCCCCGTAGATGACATGGCACTTGTCGGCAGCGACGCCGTAATGGCCGACCACGTTGCGTTTGACCATTTCCGAGATGCAAATCACTGCCTTCAACCTGGGCGAGGTGTACATCGAGCGCTCGGCCTTGAGCACATGGCGGTGGTGCGGGCTCAGGCGCACCGACCATCGCTTGATCGCGCCCTGCACGCGCGCGCGTTGTACCAACCATTCGGCGTGCACCCCGTCGACGGCGTGGAACACATCGACATCGGGAAGACGCTCGTAGGACTGCACGAGGTCGAAGCGTTCGCGGCCGAGCAGGGCGCGCACGCCGCGCGCAAAGCCGGCGTCGCGGTCGGTGGAGGTGACATAGCGCGGATTGACGATGCGATGCTCAATCGCGGCATTGGCGTTGGCCGGCCATTCGCGAGTGACGATGGCGACGCGCTCGCCGCCCGCGACCAGCGCCTCGGCGGCGGCATTGAGGAAGCGCTCCGCACCGCCGAACGGATTGTAGCGGGCACGGACCAGCGCAATCTTCATCGAGTCGCGGATTCGGCGAGCAATTCGTTGAGCGCGGCGTAGACCTGGGCGACCGGCAATTCGACCAGGCATTCGCTGACCTTGGAGCCGCCGCAACCGTCGTTGCCGCAGGGGCGGCAGGAGTGGCGAGGGTCTTGCGATGCGACGATGCGGTGCGCCACGCCCCAGGGACCCCAGTGCATTTCGCCCGACGGGCCGAACAGCGCCACCGTGGGCGTCTGCATTGCCGCGGCGATGTGCATCGGCGCCGAGTCGACACCGACGAAGGCGCGCGCGCGCGCCGTCAATGCGGCCAGCTCCTTCATCGACAGGTTGCCGGTCAGGTCGACCACCGGCGCCTTCAGGTGGCGCTTGATCGCCGCGACCATTTCGCGCTCGTTGTTGGCCGGCGCCGCGGTCAGCACCACGCGTTCGCCGGCGCGGCCCATTTCGAGGATCAGCTCGGCGAATTTCTCGGCCGGCCAGGTCTTGAAGAACCAGCGCGAGGTCGGGTGCATGTGGATGAAGTGCCCGGCCTCGACGTTGTGCAGCGCCAGCAGCCCGTCGATCTTCTTTTCCGCCTCGGCACCCGGCACCAGCACCAGCTTTTTCTCCGCGGCGCTCGGGTAGATGCCGATCCGGCGCAGCGCATCGAGGTTGCTCTCGACGGTGTGGCGAAAGGTCGCGCGCGGTGACGGGTAGGTGTGGGTGAAACTGGTCTTCCACAACGCCGAATCGCGTCCTTCGTTGATGCCCTGCGCGCGCTGCGCCACGGAAAACTTCGGCCGCAGCAGGCGCGTCAGCCAGGCGCCGCGCGGATGCTCGGTCAGGTGGATCACCAGGTCGTAGCGGCGTGCCCGCAAGGCCGACAGCAACGCCCACTCGTGGCGCCCCTGGCTCAGCAGTCCGCTGCGCTTCCATGTGCGGTCGATGGTGTGCACCTGGGCGATGGCCGGATGGCCCTGCAGCATTTCGCGCGTCTCGTGATAGACCAGCGCATCGACCGTCAGGTGCGGCGCGTGGTTCTTCAAGGTCTGGAACACCGGGGACGTGAGCAGCACGTCGCCGTGGTGGCGGAGCTTGATCACCAGGGCGCGGTGAATCGACTCGAGCGGTATGGCGTCGGGAACCATCGGCGTGGCGGCGGGCGGAAAACTCATGGACTGGCGGGCATTCTGGGGCGAAATCGGCCGGAAAGGCGCGCCGCTGCTAGGGTTTTCCCGCGCCGTGCTGCGGGTCGAGTGCGCGATTGAGCAACCAGGCGATGCGCGCGCCGGCTTTGGCCAGTTGCGTGTGGATGGTCTCGGCCGCGGCATCGGCATAACTGGCCGGCAGCGGCACCACCTTGTCCATCGGCCAGGGCACGCCGCAGGTGAATTCGGGCAGCCGGCCGTACACGTGCGACTGCGCCAGCAGGTAGGATTCGCCCATCCAGTCGGCGACCTCGCCGGACTGCCATGCCTTGAGTTCGCCGCCGCGGTAGCGTGCCAGCAGCAGCGCGACGTAATCGGCTTCGCTGGTGCCGCGCAACGCACGACGCACCAGTTCACTGTCCCATGCGCGGTGCAGGTTGCGCGGCGTGTCGATGCCCGGCACCAGCACATTCTTCTGGTTGCCGCCCAGGTCGGAATCATCGGTCGTGTGCAACGGCTGGTGGATGTCGCCGACCATGTGGATGAGGAACATCGCGGCCTGCGCGCGCGCCTCGTCCTTGGCCGATTCATCGGCCAGCACCTTGAAGTAGACCGGGATCTTCGCCGAGGCGCAGTGGCCGCCGGCGCAATACTCCGCGTAATCTTTTGCCGCGCACATCGGGCGGTTGTCGTAGTGCCATTTTTCCGACCCCGGGATTTCCACGGACAAGGCGGTGCGGAACACATCCATCTGGTTGGCGTAGTCCGCCAGGTTGATGCCGGGCACCAGCTGGTTGAGACGGATGCGCGCCTTGGCGGTGAGCAATTCGCCGGCCACCAGGCCGGTGATGCGGTGCCCGTCCGGCCCCCAGGCTTGCGCCAGCGGCGCGCCGAGGAACGCGAACAGCAGCGCCAGGTTTCGCAGGAATCGCATCGCGAGAGTCCGTTCGACAGGTTGCACGGTTGCCTAGTTTACGGCGTGGGCCGTGCCGCGCCCGTTTTTGCGCGAACCGGTGTGACGGATGCGCCACAATAGCGGACCGCCCGTCCCGGACTTCGCCCATGATCCTGCTGATCCATGCCCATCCGTACCCAAAGCACTCGCGCGCGGGAACCGCGCTGCTCAGCCACCTGCAAGGCGTGCCGGACCTTGCAATCCATGCGCTGTACGATCGCTATCCGGATTTCGATATCGATGTCGAGCGCGAGCAGGCGGCCCTGCGCGCGGCGCGGCTGGTGGTGTGGATGCACCCGCTGTACTGGTACAGCGTACCGGGCCTGCTCAAGCATTGGTTCGATGTGGTGCTCACGCGCGGCTTCGCCTACGGGCGCGACGGCGCGGCGCTGGCCGGCAAGGCGTGCCTGTGGGTGACCACCACCGGCGGCAGTGACGAGGCCTACGGCCCCGGGGGCGTGCACGAGCGCCCGTTTGCCGATTTCATCGCACCGGTCGAGCAGACCGCGCGTTTTTGCCGGATGCGCTGGCTCGAACCCCTGGTCGTCCACGGGGCGCATGCGGTTGCGGACGCCAAATTGGCCGAAGCCGGCCTTGCGCTGCGCCAGCGCCTCGAGGCGGAAGCAGCGCACGTGCCGGCCGATGCGGAGGTGCGCGCATGAACGAAGCCCTGGTGTACCTGCTTGCCGCGGTCATCTGTGTGCCGCTGGCCAAGCGCCTTGGCCTCGGTTCCGTGCTCGGTTACCTCATCGCCGGTGCGTTGATCGGGCCATGGGGCTTGCGCCTCATCGGCAATGTCGATTCCGCCGTGCACCTGGCCGAATTCGGCGTGGTGCTGATGCTGTTCGTCATCGGCCTGGAACTCGAGCCGAAACGTCTGATGGCGATGAAAAAGGACGTGTTCGGCGGCGGCGCCTGGCAACTGGCGCTGTGCGGCCTGGCACTGGGCGCCGCGGCGATGGCGCTGGGCCTTGCCTGGCCGGTGGCGCTGGCGATGGGCGCCGCGCTGGCCCTGTCGTCAACCGCCATTGCGCTGGCGACAATGAACGAGCGCAATTTCCTCGCCACCCCCACCGGGCAGACCGGCTTCGCCATCCTGCTGTTCCAGGACATCGCGGCCATTCCCCTGCTGGCAATCGTGCCGCTGCTTGGCGGCGCCGCGGTCGCCGCGGACGGCGCGGGCGCAGGCTGGCTGGCGGCGGGCAAGGCGCTGGGGGCGATCGCGCTGGTGATCGTCGCCGGGCGTTTCCTGTTGCGGCCGTTGTTGCGGGCGGTGGCCGCGAGCGGCCTTCGCGAAGTGTTCACCGCCTTCGCGCTGCTGGTGGTCATCGGCATCGCCCAGCTGATGACGCTGGCCGGGCTGTCGATGGGGCTTGGCGCCTTTCTCGCTGGCGTGCTGCTGGCCGGCTCGGAATACCGCCACGCGCTGGAAACCGACATCGAACCGTTCAAGGGGCTGTTGCTCGGCTTGTTCTTCATTGCCGTCGGCATGACCATCGACTTCGGCCTGCTGATCGCCGCGCCGCTCAAGGTCGGCCTGCTGGTCGCGGCCTACCTCGCCATCAAGCTGCTGGCGCTGTGGCTGGTGGCGCGGGTGCTCGGCGTCACGGCACGCCAGCGCTGGCTGTTCGCGGTGCTGCTTTCGCAAGGAGGTGAATTCGCCTTTGTGGTGTTCGGCGCGGCGCGCGCCTCGGGCGTGCTCCCGCGCGAAACCGAGGCGCTGCTGACCATCATCGTGGCCTTGTCGATGGCCACCACGCCGCTGCTGCTGATCGCGCTCGATGCGTGGAGCGCGCGGCGCGAGTGCGCCAATGCCGGGGCCGACCGGGCCGACGCGATCGACGTGCGCGATGCCCCGGTGATCATCGCCGGATTCGGGCGCTTCGGGCAGATCGTCGGCCGGCTGCTGATGGCCAACGGCGTGCGCACCGTCGTGCTCGACCATGACCCGGACCAGATCGAAATGCTGCGCCGTTTCGGCAGCAAGGTGTTCTACGGCGACGCAACGCGTCTCGACCTGCTCGAGGCCGCCGGCGCGGCCGAGGCGCGCCTGTTGGTCAATGCCATCGACGACATCGAGGACAACCTCAAGCTCACGGACCTGGTGCGCGCGCATTTCCCCGGGCTGACGATCCTGGCGCGCGCGCGCAACGTCACCCACTACCTCGAACTGAAGTCGCGGGGCGTGACCCTGGTCGAGCGCGAGACCTTCGAGTCCGCGCTGGCCGCCGGGCGGCATGCCCTCGAGGCGCTCGGCATCGAGCCGTTTCGCGCGCGCGACATGGCCAACCTGTTCCGGCGCCACAACGTGCGCAGCACCGATGCGATGCTGGCCCACCTGCGCGACGACGAGCGGCTGGTTTCCGCGGCCAAGGCGGGGCGCGAGGAACTCGAACAGCAGTTCGCGCGCGACCGCGAGCAGTTCGAGCGGGCCTACTCGGGAAAGGGCTGGGGCTGACGGCGCGCTTGAAAGATCGCGCGAATCGCGTCACGATGCCGGTCTGCCGCACCCTTGCCCATGAATCAACCGACAACCGGGACACCGACCGTGGCCACACCGCACATCAACGCCCAGCGCGGCGACTTCGCTGAAACCGTCCTCATGCCCGGGGATCCGCTGCGCGCGCAGTTCATCGCCGGCAAGTGGCTGCAGGATGCCCGGCAGGTCAATACCGTGCGCAACATGTGGGGATACACCGGAACGTTCCAGGGTAAGCGCCTCTCGGTGATGGCGCACGGCATGGGCATTCCGTCATGCAGCATCTATGCCACGGAGCTGATTCGCGAATATGGCGTGAAGAACCTCATTCGCGTTGGCTCGTGCGGCGCCTTGCTACCCGACATCCGGCTCGGTGACGTCATCCTGGCGATGGGGGCCTCGACCGACAGCAAGGTCAACCGCGTGCGGCTGATGGACCACGACTTTGCCGCGATTGCCGATTTCGATCTGCTGCGTGCCGCGGTCGACGCGGCCCATGCGCGCGGCGAGCCGGTGCGCGTCGGCAACGTGTTTTCGGCCGACCTGTTCTACACGCCGCAGCCGGAACTGTTCGACCGGCTCGCGCGGCTGCAGATTCTGGCGGTCGAAATGGAACTGGCCGGTCTGTATGCAGTGGCGGCGGAGCACGGCGCGCGTGCCCTGGGCATGCTCACCGTTTCCGACCTGATCAAGCTCGACCAGCACCTGTCTGCCGAGGAACGGCAGAACAGCTTTGGCCGGATGATCGAGATCGCGCTGGCGACCGCAGTGCGCTTCTAGGCCAACCCCGGGTTTGGCGCGGGCGCAAGGCGTACCGTGCCGCCGTGGAATAGACTAGTCGCTCGCACTCGGAACGGAAAACCCTGTTGGACCACAGTCCTGTCCCCCCGCACGGCGTGGCCGCCGCCGCGGCCAGCGTGTTGCTGTTGCGCATCGACGCCTTCGAGCAGCGCGGCGTGGCCGACCAGTTGCGCACCGGCGCAATGCTCGATCGCGCGCTCGATGCGGCGCTGGCGCGCCTGGAGCCCGACCGGCGCATCGTGCTCGAGTCGCCCGGGTTCGCCGCCATCGCGGTGATCGGCGATCCGGCGGCGGCGTTTCGCGCCGCCGAAGCGGCGCACGATCTGAGCGCGCAAGAAACGCTGCCGCTGTCGTTGGCGCTCGATCATGGCCTGCTCAAGCGCGACGCGCGCGACTCCGGCGTGGCACGGCTGGCCGGCGGGGCACTGACAACCGCGATGGCCGTTGCGGCGCTGGCCTTGCCGGGCACGATGCTGGCCACCCGCGCCTTCCGTGAGCGGCTGCACGCTACCGATCCGGCAGCGGCACGGCGATTGCGCGATGCCGGCACCAAAACCGATGGCGAGTTTCGCGCCCACGAGGTGTTGGCGCGCGATCCGCAAGCGGGCGCCGACATCGCGCGGCGTCGGTGGGTGCGCGCGATCGGCGTCGCCGCCGCGCTCGTCGCCGGTGGCGTCGCGGTGCGCCTCATCCGCCAGCGCATGGCCGAGCAGTCGCGCCCGGCCATCGTCAACCTCGACATCACCCCGTCCGGCGATGTCTACCTCGACGGCGCCTACAAGGGCAGCGCACCGGCATTGACGCGGCTGGAATTGCCGCCAGGCACCTATCAGCTCGAAGTGCGCAACGGCCGGTTCAAGCCGCAGGTGTTTGCCCTGCAGCTGCAGCCGGGCGAGGAGACGCAGGTCCGCGCGGTGTTTGCCGCGCCGGCAAGAAAGGCCGAGAAGTCGCTGGTCGAACGCCTGAAATTCTGGAAATGAACACAACGCCATCCCCCGAAGAACGCACCCAGGAAATCGCCGCCCCGCTGCCGCCGCGCCTTGGGCGTTACCGGATCGAAGCCGAGCTGGGTCGCGGTGCGATGGGCGTGGTCTATCGCGGCGTTGACGAAGATTTGCAGCGCACGGCCGCGATCAAGACCATCCTGCTGCCGAACGACCCGGCGGAACGTGCCACGCACGAGGCGCGTTTCGTCCAGGAGGCCAAGGCGGCCGGCGCGATCAGCCACCCCAACATCATCACCATCTACGAGCTGGGCCGCGAAGGGGGGCTGCTGTTCCTCGCCATGGAGTTGCTGGCCGGCCGCGAACTGCGCGACTGGATCCGCGCCGGACCGGTGCCCCTGCCGGCGCTGCTCGATGTCATGGTCCAGGTTGCCAATGGCCTCGCCGCGGCGCATCAGCGCGGCGTGATCCATCGCGACATCAAGCCCTCCAACATCATGGTTTGCGCCGACGGCCGCGCCAAGCTGATGGACTTCGGCATTGCCCGCACCGGAATGTCGGATGTCAAGACGCAGACCGGGCTCATCCTCGGGTCGCCCAAGTACATGTCGCCGGAACAGGTCACCTCGGCACCGATCGACCATCGCACGGATATCTTTTCGCTCGGTGCCGTGCTCTATGAGGCGGCGACCGGCAAGGCGCCGTTCAACGGCGCCGATATCGGCGGCCTGATGTTCGAGATCGCCAACGCCGACCCCGTTGCGCCCTCGCAGCTCAATCCGGAACTGCCGGCGATGTTCGACCTCATCGTCGCCAAGGCCACGCGCAAGGACCCACAGGCGCGCTACCAGGGCGCGGGAGAATTGGCCGCCGACCTGGGCATGCTCGCGGCCAGCCTGTCGATTCCCCTACAGGCGCCATCGGCTGCCTTCGAGGCGACGATGAAAATCTCCACCGCCGGCGCCGCCGACGCGACGCAAAAGACCGTGGCTGCCGCGCCGCGCGACGAGCGCCGTCACGTTCCGGGCCTGGCCATGCCGGTGTCGCGGCGGCACGATTCGTCGCGCGCGCTTGAACGGCTCGCGAGCGCATCCCCAGCTGAGCCCGCGGCTCAACCGGCGCTCGCCACGCTGATGCGGGATCGGCAACGCCTGCTGCCGTGGGGCGTGGTCCTGGGCGCATTGCTGGCGGGGCTGCTGATCGGATTCGCCTGACGCGTCGCGGGCGAGCGGCCAGGTGGGGCGCATCCGGCCCGTGCGGTCAGGCCGCGTAGGTCTGGATCTCCTGGAGGCCGCGCACCGCTTCGATTCCCAGGCCCGGGGCCTCGGAAAGGCGAATCCAGGGACCGTCGTGGATCAAGCCGCCATTGACGGGGGAGGTCGCGCACAGCAGCGGTCCGTCGAGATCGACGCGCGTCACCACATCGGCGTGCGCGACGGCGAAGTGCGCGGCGGCCGCGACGCTGATGGCGGATTCGAGCATGCAGCCGATCATGCAGGGAATCTGCTGGCGGCGCGCCAGTGCGGCGATGTCGATCGCCTGGCTGATGCCGGCGCATTTCATCAGTTTGATGTTGAGGATGTCGGCGCTTTGCGTCGACAGGATATCGAGCGCGTCGGCCAGATCAAACACAGCCTCGTCGGCCAACACCGGAGTCTTCACGCGTTCGGTGACGAAGCGGAGCCCGGCGAGGTCGCGCGCCTTCACCGGCTGTTCGACGAAGTCCAGCACCATGCCGGCCTGCTCGAGCGCGTCGATGATCTGCACCGCCTGTTTGGGGGTCCAACCCTGGTTGGCGTCGAGCCGCAGCACGATCCCGTCGCCCACCGCCGAGCGGATGGCGAACATGGTATCAACCTCCTGCCGCCAGGTCCGTGTGCCGAGCTTGACCTTGAGCGTGTCGAAGCCGGCGGCAACCGCGGCGAGGCTGTCGCGCACCATCGTCGCCGTGTCGTTGAGGCTGATCGTGATGTCGGTCTTCAGTTGCGGGGTGCCGCCGCCGAGCAGCTGGTAGAGCGGCACGCCGTAGCTGCGCGCGCGCAGGTCGAAC
>DASUDU010000067.1:0-4297 GCA_036275435.1 Usitatibacteraceae bacterium
ATGCTGCTTGGCGCGTACTACGGGGGCGAGCGCGGGGCAGAGGCCGGGGCAAACATCGTCGGCAGCGCGGCGCAGGTCGGCCACCTGCTCCCGCACAGCCGCGACCACGAATTGCAGGCCGATGGCCTTGGGGTCGAGTACCTCGACCGAAGCGGATACGACCCCATGGCGATGATGCGCGTCATCGAAGTCCTGAAGCTGCAGGAAAGCTTTGCCGAAAACGAGGCGCGAGGCGGTGGCGCGGCGCGCCTGAACCGGATGCCGGCGTGGTTGTCGACTCATCCTGCCAACGACGAGCGATACCAGCGCGTACAGGCCGCGGTCGCCCAGCGAACCGCGCGCAGCGGTGCCGACCCGGGACGCGATCGCTACCTGAAAGCCATCGACGGCATGACGTTTGGCGACTCGCGCGAACAAGGCGTTTCGCGGGGCCGCCAGTTCTATCACGAGCCGCTGCAATTCACCCTGACGCGACCCGAAGGCTGGAAATTCCAGAACACCAGCGACAAACTCACGGTCATTGCCGAAGACCAAACTGCAGCCGTGGTGATCGCTGCGGCCAATCCGCGCGGAAACCATGAACAGGCGATCCGCGAAATGCTCCGGCCCGATGGCGGCCGCACCGAGCGCATTACCATCAACGGCAATCCCGCCACGTATTTTTCCGGTACGCGCCAGGGTCAATCTCTGGAAGCGACCGTCGTCAGCATCGGCAATGCCGACTTCATCATGGTGCCGATGGCGAAGTCGGCGCAAGCGCGGCAAACGCACCGGGCGGGTGTCCTGGCAACCTTGAACAGCGTGCGCCGGATGACTCCTGACGACCAGCGTGCGGCCCGCCCCTACCAACTGCGTGCCACGACAATGCCGCGTACCGCAACCGGTCAGGGCTTTCGCGAGCTCGCCCGCAGCGTCCCGGACATCGGCAACGCCGAAGCGCAGTTGCGCTTACTGAACCATGCCTACCCGAGCGGCGACATTGAGCCGGGCCGCCTGGTGAAATCCTTGCGCTGACGCGGCCATCGCATTGCGCACACAACCCCTTAGTGCACCGCTGGTCTTCGACGGGCACTCGACTCCGGTCAAATCGGCGCTGTTCATCGTCATTTGCGCCGCATGGATATTGACCGGCCTGGTCGGCCATGATCCCTGGAAATCCGACGAAGCGCTGACCTTTGGAGTTGTCTACCAGATGTTGCGCTCGGGCGATTGGCTGATCCCCGCCATCGTCGACCAGCCGCATACGGAATATCCTCCGCTCTATTACTGGGTCTCCGCTTCGTTGGCATGGCTGTTCTCCCCGGTTCTGGCCTTGCATGACGGCGCGCGCCTGGCAAGCGGGCTGTTCATGCTCATCACGGTGGTGTATGCGCGCAAGATCGCGGCACGGCTCTACGACGAACGCGCCGGGCGCATCGCCGTGCTGCTGCTGCTCGGTTGCCTCGGCTTGTTTCTGCGCGGCCACGAAATGAACCCGGAACTGGCCGGCCTTGCAGGGATGTGCATGGCACTGTACGGGTTGGCCTGCGTCCGTTCCGAACCCGGCCGCGGCGGCCGATACCTGGGCATCGGCAGCGCTGTGATCGGCCTGTCGATCGGCATCGTGCCTGCCTGCTTTCCGCTGGTCATTGCCTGCGCCGTGCTACTGGCACTTGGCGAACTCGGTCAGCGCACCAACCTGCGCGGGTTGGTAGTTGCAAGCGCCATCCTGATTGCCGGAATTTGCACGTTTCCCTTGTTGCTGTGGGCCTCGGGGCAGGATCTCGGCACATGGGCTCCGGCATTGAGCGGATTGCCGCTCGCTGCCGGCCGCCGTGGCACGGACATCACCTATTTCGTCAGCGTCCTGCCGTGGTTTGCCATGCCGGCCCTTCCCTTTGCCTTGTGGCTCTGGTGGCAGGAGCGCCGGCGGGTCCGCGAACGCTTTGAGATCGCGATGCCGTTGGTAGCATTCGTCGTATTGTTGGTGCTCTTGTCACTGATGCGCAAAGGCAATGACGCGGTGGCGCTGGTGCTTCTGGTACCGCTGTCGCTGGCAGCCGCCGCCACGCCGGACCGATTGCCGCCGGGCATCGCCCGGTTCATGGATTGGTTTGGCCTGGTGTTCTTCGGGCTTGGAATCGTTGCAGCCTGGCTGTACTGGATTGCCGCGGTCACGGGAATTCCCCCGGGCGCGGCGCGCGCCGTTGCGCGACAGGTTCCGGGGTTTTCCTTTTCCGTCTCCTGGACGGCACTGTTTGTTGCCGCAACCCTGACGGCGTTGTGGGCCTATGCGGTGGTTCGCGCACATCGCAACAATCGGCGAGCCATCGTGAACTGGACGGCGGGAATCACCTTGTTGTGGGTGCTGCCCAACGTGCTGGCGCTTGCCGCCTTCGACCATGGCCGCAGTTACCGCGGCGTCACCCAAGCGCTGCTCGAGCGACTCCCGCCGGAAAGGGACTGCATTTATGGCGTCGATCTTGGCGACGCGCAACGGGCGCTCTTGCACTATTTCGGCTCCCTGCGCTTTGCCAAGGTCGACGGCGGGAGAGGTTGCCAGGCTTTGCTCACGCAGGGTACGCGCGAACGCATCCCCGAAACACCGCCGGGGTGGGAACTGACGGCGGAGTTTTCGCGCCCTGGTGATGCAGTCGAACGGCTGCGCCTTTACCTGCCGGTTCGGTCTGCGGAGCCGGGGTTGGAGAAGTCTCGTTAAGTTGATGGCAATTACCGCAATCGCCGCTATGCAATCGATCTCATCCAAAGGATATTGACCACGTCCTTATGGGATAATTAGCGACTGTCCAACGCACTTGCCACAAAGAGCAGCACCCATCGCTTACTTGGAACCGGAAAGGCGGCACGCGAATCCCGCGTCAGGCCAGCCATTCGTTCAAAGGCCCGCGCGGAGCGCATATCCCATGCAACCTCTTGCAAAACAACACCCCTCCTCAACCCCGCCTACGCGCCATGCGCGCCTGCTGGCCTGGGTTGCCGAAATTGCCGCCCTGACTGAGCCGGATCGCATCTACTGGTGTGACGGCAGTGAGGCGGAATACGATCGCCTCTGCGAAGAATTGGTTGCAGCGGGCACATTTCGCCGGCTCGACCAGAACCTGCGTCCGAATTCCTTTCTTGCACTATCGGATCCGTCCGATGTGGCACGCGTTGAGGACCGCACGTTCATCTGTTCGCAGGACCGCGGTGATGCAGGCCCGACCAACAACTGGGTCGCGCCCGACGAAATGCGGTCAACGCTAAGGCAGCTGTTCAAGGGCTGCATGCGCGGGAGAACGCTGTACGTCGTGCCGTTTTGCATGGGACCGATCGGTTCGCCGATCGCCCAAATTGGCGTCGAGCTCTCGGACTCGCCCTACGTTGCCGTAAACATGAAGCTGATGACGCGCATGGGCAGCAAGGTGCTGGACGCCCTTGGCGAACATGGCGAGTTCGTGCCCTGCCTGCATTCGGTTGGCGCGCCGCTGGCACCCGGCCAGGCCGACGTGCCTTGGCCCTGCAACAGGGACCACAAGTACATCGTGCATTTTCCCGAGACCCGTGAAATCTGGTCGTTCGGATCCGGTTACGGCGGAAACGCCCTGCTCGGCAAGAAGTGCCTGGCATTGCGCATTGCGTCGGTGATGGGCAGGCAGCAAGGATGGCTCGCCGAACACATGCTGATCCTCGGCGTGAAATCCCCGTCGGGAAAGAAACACTACGTCACCGCGGCATTCCCTTCCGCATGCGGCAAGACCAACTTTGCCATGATGATTCCGCCAGCGCACTTCAAGGCGGAAGGATGGGAAGTGACGACGATCGGTGACGACATCGCCTGGATCAAGTCCGGCCCGGACGGACAACTGCGTGCAATCAACCCTGAAGCCGGGTTCTTTGGCGTGGCGCCCGGAACCTCGAACGAGACCAATCCAAATTGCCTCGCATCCCTCAAAGCCAACGTGATCTTCACCAACGTTGCCCTGACCCCGGAAGGCGATGTCTGGTGGGAGGGCTTGACCAAGAACCCTCCTCCATCGCTGACGGACTGGCAAGGCCGGCCATGGACGCCCGATTGCGGCAGGTCGGCAGCGCACCCCAATGCGCGCTTTACCGTCGCAGCGGCGCAATGCCCTTCGATGGATCCGCAGTGGGACAGCCCGGAAGGCGTTCCCATTTCCGCAATCATCTTTGGTGGCCGGCGATCGAGCACGGTTCCGCTGGTCATGGAAGCAAACACGTGGAGCGATGGCGTCTACATGGGGGCGATGCTGGGATCGGAAACCACTGCCGCCATCGTCGGCCAAGTGGGAGTGGTGCG
>DASUDU010000068.1:0-2504 GCA_036275435.1 Usitatibacteraceae bacterium
CCCACGTCGAAATGAACTTCTCGGCCAGGCGCCGCCGCACCTCGGCAACAGCGGCAAGGCTGTCTTCCATTGCCCGCGCGATCGCGTCGGCCTGCGCCATCAGCACCGGCTTGCCGGCGGCCAGCGCGCGGGCAAACGCCGTGCCGTCGCGCATGGATTGCGCCTCGGCACCATCGCGATCGACGAACGCGGCGGCGAACGCGGCATGGATCACCTCGTGGCGCAGTACGTCCTGCGCGTGGTTTTTCGCTTCCGGAAAAAACAGCGCGTACTGGAACGCCGCCACGGGCGAGAATTTCAGCGTGCGCTCGACAAAGCGCGCCTGTTCATGCAGCGCCAGCAGCGCCAGGCGCACCAGGCCTTGCCGGTGCGCATCACGCGCCACGTCGGCGCGGTCGAAGATGCGAATCGCCACGTCGACGCCGCAATCGACCAGCGCCGGAAAGCCGTCGTAGCGGATGCGCTCGCGCTCGAAGTTGATCGACACCGGCAGCTCGCCGAAATCCCAGGCCAGGATGTGTTCGCGCTCGAGCCGGTTGCGATGCAGCGTGGAAAACACCGTTTGTGTGCGGTCGGCGAACTGCTCCTGCAAGGCGGCAAAATCACGCGACATGGCCAGTTCCTGGCGGTCCTCGTCGACAACGCGCACGTTCATGAACAGGTGCGGCGCGAGGCGCGCCACATCCCAGGCATCAGCCGGGACTTCAAAGCCCTTGTGGCGCCGCAGAAACGCAGCCAGCGCCTCGATGAGCGGCCGCTGCAGCGCTGGCGGCTCGGCATTCCCCCTGCCACCCTCGAAGCCGAGGAATTCGATGAATGCGCTCACCGTCTCGGGCAGCGGCACCAGTTGGCTGCGAAGGCGCTGCGGCAGCGACTTCATCAGCGCGCCGGCCTTCTCGCGCAACAGCCCCGGCACCAGCCATTCGAAACGCGCGGCGTTGATCTGGTTGAGCACCGCGACCGGCACGGTCACGGTCACGCCGTCCATCGGGTGCCCTGGCTCGAAGCGGTAGGTCAGCGGCAGTTCGGCGCTGGCCAGCCGGAGCTGGCGCGGGAACAGTTCCTGGGTGATTTCTCCGGCGCCGCGCCGCATCAGCTGCTGCGCCGTGAACTTCAGGCCGCTCGGGTTGGTGCGCTCGAATTCCTTGCGCCACTTCTCGAACCCGGCCAGGTTGACCACGTCGGCGGGCACCACCGCGTCATACAGCGCAAACAGGTCGTTTTCGTCGACGAGGATGTCCTGCCGCCGCGCCTTGGCCTCGATGTCCTCGATTTCGCCGATCAGCTTCTGGTTGTGGCGCAGGAACTCGCCGCGCGTGTCGACCTCGCCCGTAGCCAGTCCCTGGCGGATGAAGATCTCGCGCGCCTCGGCCGGATTGATCGCGCCGTAATGCACGCGCCGCTTCGGGTTCACGATCAGACCGTAGAGCGAGACCTGTTCGAAGGCCACCACCTGCCCGGACTTTCGCTCCCAGTGCGGATCGAAATGGCTGCGCGTGAGCAGGTGCGGCGCGACCGATTCGATCCACGCCGGGTCGATGGCCGCGACGTGGCGCGCGTAGACGCGCGTGGTTTCGGTCAGCTCGGCGGCCATCAGCCACTTGAGGCGCTCCTTTTTCTGCGCGGCGTGCTGCTGTTGCGCGCGCGGCAGGTAGAACGTCATGCCGCGCGGGCCGAGGTAATGATCGCCCTCCACCGCCTTGCTGCCGACGTTGCCGATCAGGCCGGTGAGCAACGCGCGGTGGATCGCATCGCTTCGCGCCGCATCGGGCAGCGCGGGCGCTGCAGCCGGCGGCCGCCCCTTCTGCGCCGGCGCGGCCGTTTCGCGCGCCGCGCTGCGCCCGGCGGCACTTGACAGGGCCGGCTCGCGGGCATGCACGCGCATGCCGCTCGAGGCGCACACCTCGGAAAGCTGGGCGTGCACGTCGCGCCACTCGCGCACTCTGAGCGGCGAGAGGAAAAGCGCGTGCAATTGCTCGTCGAACTTGCGGTTGGATTTCTTGTGCTTCCACGCGTCTTCGAGGAAGTTCCACAGGTTCAGAAATGTCAGGAACGCCGACTGCGGATGGACAAAGCGCTCGTGCGCCAGGTCGGCCTGCTGCTGCTTGTCGTGCGGCCGGTTGCGCGGATCCTGCACCGACAGCGCCGCGGCGATCACTAGCACCTCCTCGAGCACCCCTTCCACGCCGCCGGCGACCAGCATGCGCGCGATCGCCGGGTCGACCGGGAACTTCGACAGCGTCCAGCCCAGCGGCGTCAGTTCCTTCTTCGCATCGACCGCGCCCAGTTCGTACAGGCGCCGGTAGCCGTCCTCGATCATTTTCGGGAACGGCGGCTCGACGAACGGAAAATCCTGCACGTCACCCAGGCCGAGCGACTTCATGCGCAGGATCACATCGGCCAGCGACGTGCGCAGGATCTCCGGCGTGGTGAATTCCGGGCGCGCCTGGAAATCGTCCTCGCCGTAGAGGCGCACGGCGATGCCGGCTTCGACGCGGCCACAA
>DASUDU010000069.1:0-3454 GCA_036275435.1 Usitatibacteraceae bacterium
GCCGGCACCTCCCAATGCGGCCAGACCGTCGGCGCGGCGCTGGTGATCGACAACAGCAAGTACCTGAATCGCATCCACGCGGTCGATGCCGGATCGCGCCGCGCGGTGGTCGAGCCGGGACTGGTGCTCGACCAGCTCAACGCGCAATTGAAGCCCACGGGCCTGTGGTTTCCGGTCGATGTGTCCACCTCGGCGCAGGCGACCATCGGCGGCATGGCCGGCAACAACTCCTGCGGCTCGCGCTCGATCGCCTACGGCAACATGGTGCACAACGTCGCGGGCATCGAACTGCTGCTGGCCGACGGGCGCATCGAAACATTCGGCGAGGAGGGCGCCTGCACCGACCGCGAGCTGGTGCGGCGCATTCGCGCCATCTGCGAGCGCGAAAAGGACGAGATCGCCGCGCGCTTCCCGCGCCTGCTGCGCCGCGTGGCCGGTTACAACCTCGACTTGTTCGACCCGCGCGACCCGCTCCATTACAACAGCCCGGCGCCAAACCTGGCGCACCTGCTGGTCGGTTCCGAGGGGACGCTGGGAGTCTTCCGCAAGCTGGAGCTGAAGCTCTCGCCGCTGCCGAAGCACCGTGCGCTGGGGGTGGTGAATTTTCCGACCTTCTACCAGGCCATGGACCTGACGCGCCACATCGTTACCCTGGGACCGACGGCGGTGGAACTGGTCGATCGCACGATGATCGACCTGTCGCGCGAAAACCCGGCGTTTCGCCCGATCATTGACGCGGCCCTGATCGGTCAGCCGCAGGCTCTGCTGCTGGTCGAGTTTGCCGGCGACGAGGCCGCGCCGCTGGCTGCGAAGCTGCGCGAGCTGGGCGTGCAGATGGCGGACCTGGGCCTGCCCGATGCGGTCGTGCCCATGACCGATGCGGCCGCGCAAAGACTGCTCTGGGAGGTGCGCAAGGCTGGCCTGAACATCATGATGTCGATGAAGGGTGACGGCAAGCCGGTGAGCTTCATCGAGGATTGCTGCGTGCCGCTCGAGCACCTGGCCGAATACACGCGGCGACTGACCGAGGTATTCGCCCGCCACGGAACGCAGGGCACCTGGTATGCGCATGCGTCGGTGGGAACGCTGCATGTGCGACCGATCCTCGACATGCGCCGCGACGGCGCGCTCAAGATGCGCGCCATCGCCGAGGAGGCTGCGGCGCTGGTCAAGGAATACAAGGGCGTGTACTCGGGCGAACACGGCGACGGGCTGGTGCGCAGCGAATGGATCGAGCCGTTTTTCGGCGCCCGGCTCACCGGCGCGCTGGGGGAAATCAAGGCGCTGTTCGATCCCCACAACCGGATGAACCCGGGCAAGATCGTCGCGCCGACAAAGCAGGATGACCGTTCGCTGTTCCGTTATGCGCCGGGCTACCAGGTCGGGCAGATCCGCACCGGGCTCGACTGGTCGCGTGAGCTGGGCTTTGCCGGAGCCGTCGAAATGTGCAACAACAACGGCCACTGCCGCAAGTTCGACGCCGGCACCATGTGCCCGAGCTATCGCGCAACGCTCGACGAGCGTCACCTTACGCGCGGCCGCGCCAACACCTTGCGGCTGGCGATCTCCGGGCAGCTCGATGGCGCAGGGATTGCCTCGGAAGCGGTGCACGAGGCGCTGGAACTGTGCGTCGGCTGCAAGGGCTGCAAGCGCGAGTGCCCGACCGGGGTGGACATGGCCAAGATGAAAATCGAGGCCACCTACCAGTACAAGAAGGCGAACGGCTACACGCTCAAGGATCGCCTGATCGCCTACCTGCCGCGCTACGCCCGCTTTGCGCCGCTGTTCGCCTGGGTTGCGCTGCTGCGCAACGCGATTCCCGGTGCAGCGCGGCTGAGCGAAGGCATGAGCGGCATTTCCGCGCGGCGCAAGTTGCCGCAATGGCGGCGCGGCCTGCTGGCCTCGGTCGGCGCGGCCAAGTGGCAGGCAGCGATGCGCAAGGCGCGCGCGGACCAATCCGACGCGTATTTCGGGCCCGGGCGCGACGTGGTGCTGTTCACCGACACCTTCAGCAACTATTTCGAAGCGCCGGCCAACCTGTTTCCCGGCACCAGCATCGAAGCCGCCGCCGTGGTGTTACAGCGCGCCGGCTACAACGTCGATCTGATCGGCGCGGCCACCGGTGAACGGCCCCTGTGCTGCGGCCGCACCTTCCTCGCCGGTGGGATGATCGACGAGGCGAGGGCGGAAGCGCGGCGGACATTGACAGCGCTACTGCCATACGTCAAGCGCGGTGTGCCGGTCATCGGCCTGGAGCCTTCCTGCCTGCTGACCTTGCGCGATGAGTTCCTTGCCCTGTTGCCCGGTGAGGACGCCGCGGCGTTGGCCGCAAACGCATTCCTGTTTGAAGAGTTCCTGGTGCGCGAAAAAAACGCCGGGCGGCTGGATCCGGCCCGCCTGCAGTTGCGCCCGCTGCCGCTCGAGGGCGCGCTGCTACACGGCCACTGCCACCAGAAGGCGTTCGACGTGTTCAGCCCGGTCGCGTCCGTGTTGCGCTGGATTCCCGAGTTGCGCGTGGAGGTCGTCGAGTCCGGCTGCTGCGGGATGGCCGGATCGTTCGGCTATGACGCGGCGCACCACGACGTATCGATGAAGATGGGCGAGGCGGCGCTGCTTCCGGCGGTGCGCCAGGCCGGCAGGCGCATGGCCATCGTCGCGGACGGCACCAGCTGCCGCCAGCAGATCGCCGACGGGGCCGCGCGCGAGGCTGTGCATGCGTCGGTGCTGCTGGCCGCCTCGATGGTCACCCTCGGCTAACGGGTCGCCCGGCACGACCGCGAAACAATCCGGGAACTGTTTCCGGCAAGAGCTGTCTTGGATAAACTGCCGTTTCGCCCAAGAAGTGGGGTCCGACTTGGTCCAAGATTCATGACCCCTCGCAGCCATCCGGAATAACGAAACCCGATGATTCGCCAAGTGCTTCGCAAGTTCTTTTGCGGGACCATGGTCTGGCTGCACCTGGTTCTGCTGTCATCCTCACCGCTGCTGCACGCGCACTCCGCGGAGCCGCTGGCCGATCCGGATGGCGTGCACATCTACTTTGGCGCCGATACGCAGCCGCACGGCGTGTGCGAAACCACCGGGAACCCGGTTTCCCTCTATACGGCCGAGGTCGCGGACGGGCGCAACCAGCAAGACGGGCATTGCGACCGCCCGGCGCCCCTGCCCTGGCTGTTGGCAATCGCAAAGGGCTGTGCAACGCGTACCTGGGTGCCGACGGGTAGCCTCGAACCTGCAGCAAAATCCTCCCAATCCGACCAACCGGCCTGCCCTCAGGCCCCCTGAATCCTCGATGTCTTCATACACGCCGCCCGGTGCTGTTGGCCTGGCGCCTTCTGAACGACATTCGAGGATTTCATGTCATCAATTCCGATTTTTCCCGCGCCGACACCTGTCGTGCGGCCGGGACGCTTTGCCGCGCTGGCATGGCCCGTTGACACGCTGGCCGACCAGG
>DASUDU010000070.1:0-2389 GCA_036275435.1 Usitatibacteraceae bacterium
AGTGAAGTGGTGCCGACCGATACGCTGAAATTTCGTGACACGAAGAAGTACGCCGAGCGGCTCGAGGAAGCCGAAAAGGTGACGGGCGAAACCGATGCGCTGGTCGTGATCCAGGGCACGGTGATCGGGGTGCCGATGGTCGCCGCCGCCTTTGAGTTCGGTTTCATGGGCGGTTCGATGGGTTCGGTGGTCGGCGAGCGCGTCGCGCGCGCGGTCGAGGCCTGCTCCGACGAAAAGCTGCCCTTCGTCTGCTTCTCCGCCTCGGGCGGCGCGCGCATGCAGGAGGGCCTGTTCTCGCTCATGCAGATGACCAAGACCACCGCGGCGCTGCACATGCTCTCGGCGGCGCGCCTGCCGTTCATCTCGGTGCTGACCGATCCGACGATGGGCGGTGTGTCCGCAAGCTTCGCGTTCCTCGGCGACGTGGTGATCGCCGAACCGGGCGCGCTGATCGGCTTTGCCGGGCCGCGGGTCATCGAGCAAACCGTTCGCGAGACCCTGCCGGAAGGCTTCCAGCGCGCCGAGTTCCTGCTGGAAAAAGGCGCGATCGACATGATCGTCGATCGCCGCCACATGCGCGAGCGGCTGGCAAACCTGGTGACGTTGTTGCAAAAGGAGCCGATGCCGGCCTGACGCGCAATGCCCGACAGCCAGCACCCGGGCGCAGCGAACCGGACCACCGCGCGCGAAGGCCTGCCCACGGTTCATGAATGATCGACCCAATCGCCAAAGTCCGCGTCCGGCGCGCGTTTCCAGCCGATTTGCCCCGGAAATGCCCGCCAGGCGCGGGGTTTGTCATGCGCATGCACCGGATGCGGCGGCAAGATGACGCTCGACGGCTGGCTTGAGTTCATCGGGCGGCAGACCAGCGCTGAAATCGTCATGGGGCTGGACCGCGTGGGTCGCGTCTGGCGGCAGATGGGCAGTCCCAAGGCGCCGTTGAATGTCATTGTCGGCGGAACCAACGGCAAGGGCTCGACCTGCGCGATGCTCGATGCCATGCTGCGGGCCGGCGGTTACCGCTGCGGTTTCTATTCCTCGCCGCACCTGCTGCGTTTCAACGAACGCATGCAGATCGACGGGCGCGAGGCGCAGGATGGGCACATCATTGCTGCGTTCGAGCGCGTCGAAGCGGCGCGCCTGGCACTCGACGATCCGCCGCCGCTGACGTATTTCGAATACACGACGCTGGCCGCGCTGGAATGGTTCGCGGGAAACCGCCTCGACATCGCGGTCCTCGAAGTGGGCCTGGGCGGGCGGCTCGACGCGGTCAACCTGGTCGATGCCGATGTAGCCGTGGTGGTCAGCGTCGACCTGGATCACCAGGCCTTCCTCGGCAATACCCGCGAAGCCATCGCGCTGGAGAAGGCGCACATCTATCGGGCCGGACGCCCCGCCATTTTCGCCGACGCCGATCCGCCGGCCAGCCTGGTGCGGCACGCCGGCGCAATCGGCGCGCGGCTGATCTGCCTGGACCGGGACTACCGGATCCACCGGCAAAGCGCGCAATGGTCCTTCGAGGGGCCTTCGCGCAGCCGCCATGCATTGCCCTATCCGGCGCTGCGCGGGGCCTACCAGTTGCGCAACGCAGCCGCGGCGTTGATGGTGCTCGAATGCCTCGATGCGCAACTGCCGGTGGCCCTGTCGCATCTCAAGCAGGGTTTGCTGCAGGTCAGCTGGCCGGCGCGCATGCAGGTGTTGCCGGGGCAACCGGTGGTGGTTCTGGACGTGGCACACAACGCCCATGCCGCGCGCGCGCTCGACGAGGCGCTGGGCGGCATGGCTTTCTTCGCGAATACCATCGCCGTGCTCGGCATGATGAAGGACAAGGACATCGGCGAGGTCATCCGCGTGCTGTCGCACCGCGTCGACCATTGGTGCATCGCCGGGCTGGACGCGGTCGTGCCGGGCCGCGGCGCGCCTATCGATCTGCTCGCGCAGGCGCTCTCGGATGCGGGCCTGGACGGGCGGTTTTCGCGGCATGTTTCAGTCGAACACGCCTATGCTGCGGCGCGGGATCGCGCGGGACCGAATGATAGAATCGTCGTGTTGGGCTCCTTTCACACGGTGTCGGCAGTGATGCGCCGTGAGCATTCCTCGCAATGAACCCGTCATGGCCGCCAGCGCGACACCCGAACCGACCTCCGCCGACCAGGAAATCAAGCGCCGAAGCCGCCGCCGCCTGATCGGTGCGCTCGCCCTGGGCGCGTTGGCCGTGGTGTTCCTGCCGATGATCTTCGACAGCGAGCCGAAAAACCCCGGCACCGCACGCGGCGTTCGGGAAATCAGCGTCAAGATTCCTTCAAAGGACGACCAGGCGCCGCTTGCCGCCCCGTCGTCCAACCCGGCCCCGGCGCTTGCGCCGTCTGCGCCTCCTGCCGCAACGCCA
>DASUDU010000071.1:0-19767 GCA_036275435.1 Usitatibacteraceae bacterium
GAGCAAGCGCAACGCCGTGGCCGCACCGGCACGGTTCTGGTCGTTGTTGCGCGGGTTGATGCGGATGCCCGCCAGCCCAACCACCGGTTGCGCCAGTTCGGACAGCGCCGGAAGGCTCGGCCGTTCCATCAGCACCAGCCATTCGTTGTCCGGCGAGACCGCAATTTGCGGGATTGCCGGCGCGTCGACCATGTCGACCATGCCCTGTGGCGGCACCTGGTAGCGCGGCGAGTCCACCGCGCCTGTCGATGCGGCGCAGACAGCCGGCAACAGGCCGCACAGCAACCAGAGACAGCGCGTTGCGCGGCTCCATCGGCAAGCGGATTGCGCTTGTGGTTCGGTCATTCGGCGCGACATCGAAAAAGGGCAATCGCGCATGATACGCTTCGCGGGTTTTTCCTGTCATCGGGAGCGGCGCGCGCGACATGCTTTTTAACAGTTACGGCTACCTCTTCCTGTTCCTGCCGATCGCGTTGGCCGGCTATTTTGCGCTGCAGCGCCATTCGACGCTGGCACTGGCCTGGCTTACGGCAGCCTCGCTGTTTTTCTACGCTTGGTGGAACCCTTGGCATCTGCCGCTGGTCGCCGGCAGCATCATTTTCAATTTCTGGGTCGGCCGCGTGCTTTTGCAACGCCCGCCCGGTCGCCGGCGCGGCTGGCTAGTCTTCGGCGTCGTGGCCAATCTCGTGATGCTGGGCGTTTACAAGTACCTGGCCTTCGGCGCCTCGATCGCCGCAGGCCTGGGCATTGCGCTCAGCGTCCCGGCGCTGGCGCTGCCGCTGGGCATCAGCTTCTTCACGTTCACACAGATCGCCTACCTCGTCGACACGGCCAAAGGCGAAGTGCGCGAAACCCATCCGGTGCACTACGCACTGTTCGTGACCTTCTTCCCGCATCTGCTTGCCGGGCCGATCATCCACCACCGGGAAATGATGCCGCAGTTTGCCGAGACGGCCGGGCGCCGCTTTGACGCCGGCAATTTCGCCCGCGGCCTGTTCCTGTTGGCGATCGGCCTGGCCAAGAAAACCATGATCGCCGATCCGCTCGGCGAGCATGCCAATGCCGGCTTCGCGGCCGTCTCCGGACTCGATTGGGCTGGCGCTTGGGCCACGACCTTGTCATACACATTCCAGATCTACTTCGATTTCTCCGGGTACACGGACATGGCGCTGGGCGCGGCACTGATGTTCAACATCCGCCTGCCGGTCAACTTCAACTCGCCGTACCTGGCGCGCAATATCCGCGAGTTCTGGCGCAACTGGCACATGACGTTGTCGCGCTTCCTGCGCGATTACGTCTACCTGCCGCTGGGCGGCAATCGCCTCGGCCGCGCCCGGGAAGCGGGAAACCTGATGGCGACCTTTGTATTGGGCGGGCTCTGGCACGGGGCCGGCTGGACGTTCATCGTCTGGGGCGCTCTGCACGGGCTGGCCCTGGTAATCCACCGGCTGTGGCTGCGCAGCGGCATCGTGTTGCCGCGCGTGGCAGCCATTGCGCTGACCTTCCTGTTCGTCCACACCACCTGGGTATTCTTCCGCGCGGCGAACCTGGCTGACGCGTTCACCCTGATCGGCAAACTGCTGCCCGCCGCGGCCGATCTTCGTGCGTTCGCCGCGGCCGCGGCGCTTCCCGCACCGGGCCTGCCGTTTGCCGCGCCACCATTGCCGCTGCTGATGATGATCGCGGCGTTGCTGGCGATGCTGCCGTGGAACAGCAACCGTTTGTGCGAGCGCTTTCGCGCACGCCCCTGGCAGGGCCTCGCCACCGGTGTCCTGCTGGCGGCGAGCGTGTTGACGCTGGGCCGCGCCACGCAATTCCTTTACTTCAATTTCTGATGAACGACGCGCAGCGATTCCTCGCCATTTGCGCCGCAACCGCGTCGACGTTGCTCGCCGCGGTGGGAGCGCTGAACCACCGCGTCGACCCGTTCCAGCAATACCGGCTGGCCGCGCCGGGTGCGGCGTATTTCCCGCGGACCCTGCAGCGCCACATCAATCCGGGGCTGGCGAAGAACGCCGACTACCAGTTCGTCATCAGCGGCTCGTCGATGATGGAAAACTACGACCTGGCCGAGGTCGGCAGGCGCTGCGGCCTCAAGGCGATCAACCTCGCGACCTCGGCAATCTCGGCCCACGAGCAGCGCGCCATTCTCGAGGTTGCCTTGCGCCACCGCAAGCCGCGGAAGGTTCTGATGACGCTCGATTTCAATTCCTTCGCCGCGCCGATCGACGGCAGCCTGCCGGAAATCACCGAACCCCTTCCCGTGCACCTGTACGATGACAACCCGCTCAACGACTACCGCTACCTGTTGAGCGGCCCGGTGGCAATGCGCTCCTTGGCGATCCTGGCCGGGCGGCCGGAACGAGGCGCCAACATTTCGACCCGTTTCGATGCGGCATGGAGCTGGGTTCACGAGGCGCAGTTCGCGCGCGAGCGCGCGGTGCGCGGGCTCGACCCGGCAGACCTGAACCGCAACTACCGGCAGGGCCCGCGCACATTCGAGCACATGCGCGCCAGTTTCGAGACCAACATCGTGCCGTTGCTCGAAGCGAATCCGGATACGGAGTTCAACCTGGTCTACCCGCCCTATTCGATCCTGGTCTGGGCCGATTTCGTGCAGCGCCAGCAGCTCGACCTGACCCTGGCGTTCAAGGCCTGGGTATTCTCGAGGGTCGGCGCCCTGCCGAACGTGCGTGTGTTCGATCTGCAGGCCGAGCGCGCCATCACCCATGACCTCGACCGCTACAACGACATGTACCACTTCGACCCGGCGGTGAACCTGCTGCTGATCGACGCGGCTTGCGGCGGTGACCCGCGCTATCGCGTCAGCGCGAACAGCCGCTTCGATGACGAGCTCGCCCAGCAAGCGCGCCAAGCCGACCCCGCAGCCCTGATCGCAGCGGCCAGGCCGGGACGCTGAGCCGGAAATCGCGGCAGGGAACACCTTATTGCAGCGCAGCAAAAATGGGTCTATGCTTCGCGTCCACAATGGACCCATGGACGCTTTCCGGCGTTCGCCCGGTCTTTGTAAACATCCCTTAACCGATATCGGATCCCGCCGACATTCCCGCGCCGCGTGCCCACGCTTCCCGGTTTGACCGCTCCCGCGACCCCGGCGCAACCCGCCATGACCTCCCAAGACAAGAAACTCGGCGCACTGACCGTTGGTGCGATCGGCGTGGTTTTTGGCGACATCGGGACGAGCCCGCTCTACGCCCTCAAGGAATCGTTCAATCCCGAGCATGGCCTGCCGCTGACGCAGTCCACGGTGATGGGCATCCTGTCGGTGATGTTCTGGGCCATGATGGCCCTGGTCACCGTCAAGTACCTGATTTTCATGATGCGCGCCGACAACAAGGGCGAAGGCGGCATCCTCGCACTGACCGCGCTGACCCAGCGCTGCTTCCGCTTCGGCACGCGTAGCCGGTGGTGGGTGGTGGCGTTGGGTATGTTCGGCGCCTCGATGTTCTACGGCGATGCGATCATCACGCCGGCGATGTCGGTGATGTCGGCCGTCGAGGGCCTGCACATCGTTACCCCGGCATTCGACAAGTTCGTCGTGCCGATCGCCATCGGCATCCTGATCGGCCTGTTCATGCTGCAAAAGCACGGCACCGCGGCGGTCGGCAAGGTGTTCGGCCCGACCATGGTGGTGTGGTTCATCGTTCTGGCGGTCCTGGGCATCGCGCAGATCGCGAAGAATCCGGCGATCCTCGGCGCGCTCAACCCGTATTACAGCTGGATGTTCCTCATCGAGCACAAGCTTGCCGCCTGGCTGACCCTGGGCGCGGTGGTGCTGTGCGTGACCGGCGGCGAAGCGCTGTACGCGGACATGGGCCACTTCGGCAAGAAGCCGATCCGCATCGGCTGGTTCACGCTGGTCTGGCCGGCCCTGCTGCTCAATTACTTCGGACAAGGCGCTCTCGTACTGTCGGATCCGAAGGCGATCGCCAACCCGTTCTATTTCATGGCGCCTTCATGGGCGCTGATCCCGCTGATCGTCCTGGCCACGGCTGCGACGATCATCGCTTCGCAAGCGGTGATCTCCGGCGCCTTCAGCCTGACCAAGGAGGCCATCCAGCTTGGGTTCCTGCCGCGTTTCAAGATCGAAATCACCTCGGAAAAGGACACCGGGCAGATTTACGTGCCGTTCATCAATTGGGGCCTGCTGGTCGGCATCATCGTGCTGGTCCTGCTGTTCAAGAATTCGAGCAACCTGGCGGCGGCGTACGGCATCGCGGTGATGATCACCATGTCGATCGACACGCTGTTGCTCTATGTGGCCATGACACGCATCTGGCAATGGAACCGCATCCTTGCCACGATGCTGGCCGTGGGCATCCTGGCCAACGACACGATGTTCCTCTCCGCGACCATGGTCAAGATCGCCGACGGCGGCTGGTTCCCGCTGCTAATCGGTGCGGCGATGTTCACGCTGATGAGCACCTGGTGGCGCGGCCGTTACATCCTGCGGCGGCGCTCCAACGAAGGCGCGATCCCGCTGAAGGTGTTCGTCGATTCGATGGCGCTGTCCGATACGCCGCGCGTCGAGGGCACCGGCGTGTTCATGACCACCAGCCCGGACGGGGTACCCAATTCGCTGCTACACAACCTCAAGCACAACAAGGTGCTGCATGGGCGCGTCATCATCCTTAACATCATGGTCGAAGACATCCCACGGGTGCCCAAGGAAGACTACATCTGGATCGAGAACCTCACGCACGGCTTCTACAAGGTCACGGCGCACTACGGCTTCAAGGAATCGCCCGACATCCCGGCCATGCTCGAGGATTGCCGCAAGCAGAACCTGGTATTCGACATGATGGAGACGAGCTTCTTCGTCAACCGCGAAAGCCTGATCGCCACCCCCGGCGGCGGCATGGCGCTGTGGCGCGAGCACCTGTTCGTCTGGATGTCGCATCTGGCGGCGAAAGCGTCCGACTACTTTCGCATTCCGTCCAACCGCGTCGTCGAACTGGGCGCACAGGTCGAAATCTGAAACCCCAGGACCGGCGCGGGGTTTCAGGCGGAAACGGCTGAAACGGCACGCCGGTCGCAGGAATGGTCACCCCGGTCGGAAAGCGATCCAGGCACCCCCGTGGTTTCTGGAGCCGCGCTCGATGCAGCGTGCAGACCCGCCAATTCGCCAGCGGGTTGCCGGCAAATGCGTTACTGTGTGCCTGCCTTCTGACAAGGGCTATGCGCCCGGCCAACCCGGCCGTGTGCGAACGATGGAATCGGAGGCGGCATGAACGTAAGCGACGAGAAGTTGCTGGAAATGGCCACACGGCTGGCGGCCGGGGACGCACAGTACTACATCGCGATGGAGCGGCGCTCCAGGGATCGGCCGGACGCGGCGGACCTTGCGCTGGCGTCAACATTGTTGATCGAGCATTTTTGCGTCGTGCGCGAGGCGGCCGCGAGAATCAAAGAGGGTGTGATCACCAAAGCACCCTATGACGCGGCCGAGGCGAAAAGACTCGAGTGGTCGCCCGGATAGGCTCCCAGCACTGCGGCAGGTGCGGCGCGACAAGCACCTGCATGCGCGGATGAAAGACGCCCCGCCAATGCGGGGCGCCGGGGTGTTGCGCTGCCAGGGGTGCCCGGGGCGTTCTCAGAACGGAATGTCGTCGTCCATGTCGTCGAACTTGCCCGAGCCGGCCGGTTTGCCGGCAGCCGGTTTCGCCGCCGCGCCGCCGGCGGTGCCGCCACCGCCAGAGGCCCGTGCATAGTCCGCGCCATCGGCGCCGCCCATGCCCTGGCGCGAACCGAGCATCTTCATTTCCTCGCCGACGATTTCGGTCGTGTACTTGTCCTGCCCGTCCTTGTCCTGCCACTTGCGGGTGCGGATGCGTCCTTCGACGTAGACCTGGGAGCCTTTCTTGAGGTATTCGCCGGCGATCTCGGCCAGCCGGCCGAAGAACGCCACGCGGTGCCATTCGGTAGCTTCCTGCTTTTCGCCGTTTTTGTCTTTCCACTGCGAGGTCGTCGCCACCGAAATGTTGGTGATTGCGCCACCGTCCGGCATGTAACGCGTTTCCGGATCGCGGCCGAGATTTCCGATGAGGATGACTTTGTTGACGGATGCCATGAGACCTTCCTTTCCTGATGACTTGTTGAATTCGGGGGAGAGGCCCTGCCGCTCCCCACCGCTGCCGCATTGCGCGACGACGTTATTTTGACTGAAAAAGATGGTGCGTGCAGCACGGTGCTGGCGGTAAAATAACCGGTTGCCGATTTTTGCCGTGCAGTGCAGCAGCGTTGCTGTCGAACCCCAGTCCCGACCCCGAAACCACGATGGACCTGATCCGCATCCGCGGCGCCCGCACCCACAACCTGAAGAACGTCAATCTCGACCTGCCGCGACATGCGCTGGTGGTGATCACCGGCCTGTCCGGCTCGGGCAAGTCTTCGCTCGCGTTCGATACGCTGTACGCGGAAGGCCAGCGGCGCTACGTCGAGTCGCTGTCGGCGTATGCCCGGCAGTTCCTGCAACTGATGGAAAAGCCCGACGTGGACCTCATCGAGGGTCTTTCGCCTGCCATTTCCATCGAGCAGAAAGCGACTTCGCACAACCCGCGCTCCACCGTCGGCACGGTTACCGAGATTCACGATTACCTGCGCCTGCTGTTCGCCCGCGTCGGCACGCCGCATTGCCCGGAACACAATCTGCCGCTGGAGGCGCAGACGGTGTCGCAGATGGTCGACGCGGTCGCCGCCTGGCCGGAAGGCACGCGGTTGATGCTGCTCGCCCCGGCCGTGGTCAACCGCAAGGGGGAGCACGTGGAACTGGTCGAGGAATTCCGCTCGCAGGGATTCGTGCGCCTGCGGGTAAACGGCAAGGTGATCGACATCGAGAGCTTCCCCAAACTCGACAAGATGAAGAAGCACACCCTCGAGGTGGTGGTCGACCGGCTGAAGATTGCGCCCGACCCGGCCAACGGCACGCTGCAGGCCTTGAAGCAGCGCCTCGCGGAATCGTTCGAAACCTGCCTTCGGGTGGGCGACGGCAAGGCCATTGCGCTGAACGTGGATGCGGCCGAAGCCAAGGCCGCCAGGGCCGAGTCGTTGTTTTCCTCCAAATTTTCCTGTCCGGTCTGCGATTTCTCGCTTTCCGAAATGGAGCCGCGACTGTTTTCGTTCAACAACCCGATGGGTGCCTGTCCGAGCTGCGATGGCCTCGGCGAGGTGACCTTCTTCGACCCGAAGCGCATCGTCGCCTACCCCGGACTGTCGCTGGCCGGCGGCGCGATTCGCGGCTGGGATCGGCGCAACCAGTTCTACTACCAGATGCTGGTCGGCCTGGCCGCGCACTACCAGTTCGACATCGAGCGCCCCTTCGAGCAACTCGATGCGGACATCCAGCAGCTGATCCTCTACGGCTCGGGCAAGCAGAAGATTGCCTTCAAGTATCCGGGCGAGCGCGGCAAGCCGATTGTTCGCGAGGATGTTTTCGAGGGCGTTGCCAACAACCTCGAGCGCCGTTACCGCGAGACCGACTCGATGGCGGTACGCGAGGAGCTCGCCAAGTACATCTCCACCAAGGCCTGCCCGGATTGCGCGGGAACACGACTGCGCGTCGAGGCGCGCAACGTGCGTGTGGGCGACAAGACGCTGCATGAACTGTCGGCGATGCCGCTCAAGGACTCGAAAGCGTGGTTCGACGCGGTTTCGCTTTCCCCGCAGAAGATGGCCATCGCCGACAAGATCCTCAAGGAAATTTCGGCGCGCGTGTCGTTCCTCAACAATGTCGGGCTCGATTACCTGTCGCTGATGCGCTCGGCCGACACCTTGTCCGGCGGCGAAGCGCAGCGCATCCGCCTTGCGTCCCAAATCGGCTCGGGCCTGACCGGCGTGATGTACGTGCTCGACGAGCCGTCGATCGGCTTGCACCAGCGCGACAACGACCGCCTGCTCGAAACGCTGAAGCGCCTGCGTGACCTGGGCAACTCGGTGATCGTGGTCGAGCACGATGAGGAGGCGATCAACGCTGCCGACCATGTCGTCGACATGGGGCCGGGCGCCGGCGAGCACGGCGGGCAGGTGGTGGCGCAAGGTACTCCGGCGGAAATCCGCCGATCATCGCAATCGCTGACCGGGCAGTATCTGTCGGGCAAAAAGCAGATCGCGATCCCGAAACGCAAGGGTCGCCTGGTTCGCGACAAGTTGCTGACCATCAAGGGTGCGCACGGCAACAACCTCAAGCATGTCACGCTCGACCTGCCGGTCGGGGCGTTCATTTGCGTGACCGGCGTTTCCGGCTCGGGAAAATCCACCCTGATCAACGACACCCTGTACAAGGCCGTGGCGCATCACCTGTACGCCTCGTCGGACGAGCCGGCACCGTTCGAAGTGATTGAGGGCCTCGACCACTTCGACAAGGTGATCAACGTCGACCAGTCGCCGATCGGCCGCACACCGCGTTCCAACCCCGCCACCTACACCGGCCTGTTCACGCCAATCCGCGACCTGTTTGCCTCGGTGCCGGAGGCGCGCGCCCGAGGCTACGGCCCGGGGCGTTTTTCGTTCAACGTCAAGGGCGGTCGCTGTGAAGCCTGCCAGGGCGACGGCCTGATCAAGGTCGAAATGCACTTCCTGCCGGACGTCTACGTGCCCTGTGACGTCTGCCACGGCAAGCGCTACAACCGCGAGACCCTGGAAGTGCACTACAAGCACAAGAACATTACCGAAGTGCTGGAAATGACCGTCGAGCAGGCCCACGAGTTCTTCAAGCCGGTGCCGGTGGTGGCGAGGAAGCTGCAGACCCTGCTCGATGTTGGCCTCGGTTACATCCGTCTCGGGCAAAGCGCGACCACGCTGTCCGGCGGCGAGGCGCAGCGCGTCAAACTGTCGCTGGAACTGTCCAAGCGCGATACCGGGCGCACGCTGTTCATCCTCGACGAGCCGACGACAGGGCTGCATTTCCACGACATCGACCTGCTGCTGAAGGTATTGCACCGCTTGCGCGACCACGGCAACACCGTGGTGGTCATCGAACACAACCTCGATGTGATCAAGACCGCGGACTGGATCGTCGACCTGGGGCCGGAAGGCGGCGACGGCGGCGGACAAGTACTTATCGAAGGGACCCCGGAGGAAGTGGCCTTGCATCCGGGCAGCCATACCGGCCGCTACCTCGCGCCGGTCATCGGCGCCAAGCGCAGGATTCCCGCCGCAGCGCGCTGAGCACGGGTTTTTCCCGCGCGCGTTCGCAACTGTTGACATTCTGCCGGGTCGCCGCTGCGTATCATGCGGCGGCACGTTCGCACGGCCGATTGCGCGTCCGTTGCGTGCGCTCCTACAACAATCATTTTCGGGAATGTCATGAAAAAATCATTGATCGTTTCACTGTCCACGCTCGCCCTGACCCCTGCCCTTGCCCTGGCCGACCCGCCCAAGGAAGACGGCCTGTGGCGCGGCGCCCTGTCGTCCAGCCTGGCGCTGGCCTCCGGCAACACCAAGTCGACCAACTTCAGCCTCGGCGCCAACAGCATCAAGGCCACCAAGGAAGACCGCATCAGCCTGTTCCTGACGTCGCTGTACGGCTCGCGCGACGTTGCCGGCAAGTCGGAAAAAACCGCCAACCAGACGCGCGGCGGCGTGCGCTACGACTGGAATCTCTCCGACCGCTTGTTTGCGTTCGGCACGTTGGAGGCCGAACAGGACAAGATCCAGCGCCTCGATTCGCGCTACCTCGGCGGCGCCGGTTTCGGCTACCGCTTCATCAAGGAAAAGGACCTGTCCTGGGACCTGTTCGGCGGTGTTTCCCACAAGCGCGACCGCAACACGATCACCACCACGACGACGGTTGCGCCGATCCGCACTTTCGATTCCACGCTCAGTTCCAGCGCAACCGAGTTGCTGCTGGGTGAGGAATCGAACCACAAGATCACCGAATCGACCTCGTTCAAGCAAAAGCTCACCGTTTACCCCAACCTGTCGCGTTCGGGTGAGCGGCGCATGCAGTTTGACGCCGGCTTCGTCACCTCGATCGCCAGCGGCATCGGCCTGCAGGTGACGCTGTCCAATCGCTACAACAGTGAAGCACCCGCCGGCACCAAGAAGAGCGACACGCTGCTGTTGACCGGGGTCACCATCGCGCTCGGCGCGAAGTAATCGCCCTGCGCGCCCTGTGCCCCGGCGCGACCGAGGCACAGGGCATTTCGGTTATCCTCGCGGCATGAATGCCCGCGAACTGTTGATCGGCAGCTTCCGTGCAGCGCTGACCGCCGCCGACCCGCTGTCGATCATCCCCGCGCACCTGCCGCGTCCACCCGCCGGACGCACCCTTGTCGTCGGAGCCGGAAAGGCCGCGGCAGCGATGGCCAAGGCCGTCGATGCCCTTTGGCCGGCCGAACGCCCGCTCGAAGGGACCGTCATCACCCGCTACGCCCACGGCTACTCCGCCGGCGATGCCCCGCAGCGCATTCGCGTCGTCGAAGCCGGCCATCCGGTCCCCGACGAAGCCGGGGAGCAGGCCGCGCGCACGATCTTTGCCCAGGCGCGCTCGCTGACCTCCGACGATCTGCTGCTCGCGTTGGTCTCGGGCGGCGGCTCGAGCCTGCTGGCCTTGCCGGTCGGCGACATCCCGATGCCGGACCTGAAATCGGTAACGCGCGACCTGCTGGCCAGCGGCGCGCCGATCCAGGACATGAACGTGGTGCGCAAGCATCTTTCGCTGATCCAAGGGGGACTTCTCGCGAAATCGACACCGGCGGCGGTGTGTGCCCTGATCATCTCCGACGTCGCGGGCGACGATCCGTCGTCGATTGCCTCCGGCCCGACCTGCGCCGATCCGTCGACCTATCAGGACGCGATCGACATCCTCAACCAATGGCGCGTTACGCCGCCCTTGTCGGTAGCCCGCCACCTGTCGCGCGGTGCGCGCGGCGAGATCGCCGAAACCCCCAAGCCGGGCGATGCGCTGTTCGGCCGGGTGGAAAACCGCCTGATCGCGACCGCGCATGCCAGCCTGTCGATGGCGGCCGCGTACTTCCAGCAACACGGCATCACGCCATGGATTCTCGGCGATACGGTTACCGGCGAGGCGCGCGATGTGGCGCAGGTGCATGCCGCGATCGTCCGCCAGATCCGCCGCCACCACCATCCGCTCAAGCCGCCGGTGGCGCTGATTTCCGGCGGCGAATGTACCGTGACCCTGCCGCAGAGCGGCGGTCGCGGCGGCCGCTGCAGCGAATTCCTGCTCGCGCTGGCCCTGGCGCTGGGTGAAGCGGGCGCCCCGGCGATCGCCTGCGACACCGACGGCATCGACGGCAGCGAGAACAACGCCGGCGCCTACTTGTCGCCCGATGCCCTGGCCAAGGCGGCAAGGGCCGGGGTCGACGCGCGCCAGCACCTGCAAAGCCACGATGCGTGGGGGTTCTTTGCCGCGCTCAAGGAACTGGTGGTGACCGGGCCGACGCGCACCAATGTTAATGACTACCGCGCGATCCTGATCCCCTGACTTGAAAAAAATGCCCATCACAGGGATGGGCCAAAGGGGAATCTTGGCTGCACCGCCGGCATTGACGATTCGCAATGCAGGCTGGTACTGATCTATTGCATTATGGCGATCCGCACAGCGGAATTGAATCGGCGATTGGCGAACGATGAATTCGGGGAAACCACTAGAACCGGCATTGCTGGATGGCAGGGTCGGACCGCATCCCGCGGCGGCGGACGCCATGCCGGAGTTCTCGCAAGGCGCGCTGGTGCGCGACCGCATCCTGGTGTGGAGCAGCGCTTTCCTGCTGTGCATGATTCTCGCGGGGGCCACCTGGAAGTTCCTCGACCGGCTCCATGATGAAGCGCAATCCAAGGCATTTGGCACGCTCAACCTGACAGCCGACTTTGCAGTTGCGCTGTTTGACCCGGCCGCACTGCAGCTGGGCGCCGCCGGCGCGCCGCCGTTCTTGCGCTCGGGCGAACTCGAGCGGCTGCAGTCGATGTCCGGGCATTCGATCGTGATTGCGGATGCGCAAGGCCGCATCGTCAGCGGTCCGGCTTCACTCGAGCCGGTATCGCGCGCGGTCGCGGCCAGATCGCCGCCGGGACCTGGCGCGATGATCGACTTGACGCTGGGCGAACAGGATTTCTGCATCGCCCTGCGCGCCCTTCCCGGTGTGGCGAGCGGGCCGCCATGGCGCCTCATGGTCATCGCCGACGAGGACCGGCTGCTCCACGAATATCGCAAGGACCGCGGCATCATCGTCTCGCACGGCATGGCGATCTTTGTGCTGCTGCTTGGCATGGCGGGCCTGCTGTCCTGGTACCTGGGCAGCCGGGCGCGCTTCAGCCAGCAGTTGCTGTCGAGCGAAAGCAGGCTGCAACGCAGCCAGTCGCACCTGGTCGAGGCCCAGCGCATCGCCAGGACCGGAAGCTGGGAAATGCGTCTGGACGGTACGCAATTCACGGGTAGCAAGGAATATTTCGAAATCTTCCAGGTGAACCAGGCGAAACCGGCAACGACGCTCGACGAATTCGTCTCGCGATTCCTCGTCGATCCGGCCGAGATCGCCGCCGCACTCGAGAACAAGCGACAGGTGATGAACGGGGAGGCGGTCGAAGGGGTGCGGCACATCCGCCTCGACGACGGATCGCGCAAGTGGGTGCAGTTTCGCACCGAGCCGATTCGCGGCGCAGACGGCAAGGTCGCGAGCGTTCGCGGCGTGGTCCGCGACATCACCGCCGAGCGCCAGGCCCAGGCAGCCATCGAGGCGCGGACCGCCGAACTCGAGCAGGCCAAGGAAATCGCCGGCCTCGGCACCTGGCTGTACGACGTGTCCAGCGGCGTGCTGACCAGCTGCGAGCACATGAAGCGCATCTACGAGACCACCGAGCGCGATCACCCGCGGTCGTTGCGCGAATGGGCCGAGCGCCTGATGCCGGTCGAGGACCAAGCCGAATTCTGGCCCTTGCTCGAGGAGAACTTCCACGGCCAGCCGTTCGAGCGCGAACGGCGCATCATCACCGCGCTGGGCAAGTCCCGCTGGATTCGCACCATCGCCAGGCCGGAGTTCGATGCGGCCGGCCAGCTGATTCGCTACCGGGGCGTAACCCTCGATATCACGCCCTATCGCGCTGCCCTCGAGGAGTTGGCCGCCAGGACCATGCAATTGTCGCAAGCGCAGCAGATCGGGCGCATGGGCAGCTGGCACTGGGACATCGCCAGCGACCGGCTGAGCATTTCCGACCAACACCACGCCATTTACGAGCTGCCGGAAGAATACCGGCCGGGCACCTTTGCCGAATGGCTGGAGCGTTTCGGTGACGCCGCGGAGCGCGAAGATGCGCTCGCGCAGCTTGCGCGACTGCGCAATGGCGAAGCCATCGAAGGGCAACGTCGCGTGGTGACCGCGAAGGGAAACAGACGCTGGATCCATGTTTCCGCGCAGCCGATCCGCGACGCGGCGGGGCGGGTCATCGCCGCCCAGGGCGTCACACGCGACATTACCACCGAGAAGAAACGCGAAGATGCACTGCACGAGACGACCCGGCAGCTGGAGGAAGCGCACCGGATCGCGCGCATGTGCCATTACCGGTGGGACCTGGCGACTGATCGCCTGGTCGGCTACGGCGAATACGAAAGGGTTTTCGGCCTGACCGCAGAAATCCGCTTCAATTCGTTCCGCGAATGGGCCGAGCGGTTTTGCCACCCGGACGACCTCGGCGCGGTAAAAGAAAACCGGCGCATGACCATCGAGGCGGGCAAGCCGTACCACACGCAGCGCCGCACGCGCATGCCGGACGGAAGCTACCGCTGGATCGAGCTGATCGGCGAGCCGATCTTCGATGCCTCGGGGCGGCTTGTGGCCTACCGCGGCGTGGCTCGCGACATCCACGAGCAGAAGATCGCCGAATTGCGCCTTGCCGAGAGCGAGGCAAAGTTCCGGCTCATTTCCGAGCACATGACCGACCACGTTGCCTTGCACGATGCCGCGGGCACGTTGCTGTACAGCTCGCCGTCGTCGAAAACGCTATTCGGCTACTCGGCCGCGCGCTCGGTGGGCACAAGCCCGTTCGACAACATCCATGCCGATGATCTCGACCGCGTGCGCCGGACCCTGGGCGAGTTCGCGGCATCGGCCGCTTCCGCCTCGGTCAAGATCGAATTCCGCTTCCGCCATCGCGCTGGCCATTATCTATGGCTGGAGTCGGTGATCGCGCCGGTGCGCGACGAGCAGGGCCGCCTGATTCACTTCCAGTCGAGCTCGCGCGACGTGACGGCACAGCGCATCGCAACCGAGCTGCTGCGCGAATCCGAGGCGCGCTTTCGCACGCTGACCGAGGTTTCCTCGGACTGGTATTGGGAAACCGATGCGCTGCACCGGATCAGTTTCCTCTCCGCCGAGCGCAGCGAGGGCGGCGAACTGCAACGCGGCGCCATTCTGGGCAGGACGCGCTGGGAACTGTTTCCGGACGCCCTCGGTGAAGCCGAATGGGCCGACCATCGCCATGCGCTCGAGGCGCACCAGCCGTTCCTCGGCACGGTGTTTTGCTTTGCCTCGGGTGCGCGTGTTGCCTTTGCCAGCATCAGCGGACGGCCCATCTTCGATGCGCACGGGGCGTTCCGGGGCTACCGGGGCATCGGCCGCGACATCACGCGCATCAAGCTGGCCGAGCAGCAGCTGGCCGAGAGCGAACAGCGCTTCCGGCATATCGCCCAGAACATGCGCGATGTGGTCTCGCTGCATGACAGCTCGAGCGCGGTGCGCTATGTGTCACCGTCGTTCTCGACAATCACCGGCTACCCGGTCGAGTCGGTGCCCGCACTGTCCTGGCGCCGCCTGGTGCTGCGCGAGGACTATCGCGCCACGGTGAACGGCTTTGCCGCCGTCGTGCGCGGGGACACCAGCCCGGCAACGCTGGTGTTTCGCATCCGCAACGCCAGCGGGCACCTGTTGTGGCTGGAGGCCCATCTGACGCGGGTTGCCGGTAACCCGCAATCGCCTTCGCAGGTGCAAGTCGTTGCACGCGACATCACGGCGCGGCGTGAAGCCGAGCTGCAACTCAAGCGGCGCGGCGCGGAACTGGCGCGACTCAACCGGCGTCTTGCCGAGGAAGTGCGCGAGCGCCAGGAACTCGAGCGCAACGTGCTGATGACCATCGAGATGGAACTGGCGCAGGTGGGGCTGGAATTGCACGACCAGCTGGGACAGGACCTGACCGGCATTTCGCTGCTGGCCAAGACGCTGGAAAACCGCCTCAAGGACAAAAGCCCGGAGGGCGCAAGCCATGCGGCACGCATCGCCGAACTGGTCAATCGGGCGATCCGCCACACGCGGATGATCTCGCACGGCCTGTCGCCGTACATCTGGGGCCGCGACGGGCTGGTTGCAGCACTCGCACAGCTGGCTGCCGACATCAATGCGCTCGGCATCGTCGAGGTACGCACGCGTTTCGATGCGGACATCGAGATCCGCGACGAGCTGGTCGCGCGCAGCTTTTACCGCATCGCCCAGGAGTCGGCCAACAACGCGCTCAAACATGGCCGCGCGCATTTGATTAAACTCTCGCTTTCGCGGCGCGCCCCCGGGCTGGAGTTGCGCATCGAAGACGACGGTGTCGGCGGCATCGCCGCCGACAGCGCCGAGACATCCGGCGCATCGTCGAGCCGCTTCCACAGCCTGCGGCATCGCTGTGGGGTGATCGGCGCCAGCCTGACGATTCGGCACGGCCGGAACGGCGGAACGACGGTGCGCGTTTCCTGGCGCGACGATCCGAGGACCATCGCGGCAGGGACTGCCGCAGAGGAGAACGGGTGAACAAGAAGCATCGCATTATGGTCGTCGACGACCACACCATTGTGCTGCATGGGCTCAAGGAGCTGATCAACAACGAGGTGGACCTCGAGGTCGCCCTGGAGGCTGGGACCGCCGAGCAGGCGCTGGAAATCCTCGCCACCGAGACGCCGGACCTGCTGATTACCGACATCTCGCTCCCGGGCCTTTCCGGACTGGAACTGATCAAGCAGCTCCAACAGTCGCACCCGCAATTGCCGGTGCTGGTGCTGTCGATGCACGATGAGCTGGTGCACGGCGAGCGCGCCTTCCGGCTCGGTGCCAAGGGCTACCTGGTCAAGCAGGAGGCGACCGAGAAAGTGATCATTGCCATCCGCAAAATCCTTGCCGGCGATGCCTACATTTCGGACCGCATGCAATCCATGCTGCTGCAAAAGGTGCGCGGACGACCGTCGCCGCAGCCGCGTTCGATGCTCGCGTCGCTGACCGACCGCGAATACGAGATTTTCCGCATGATCGGGCAAGGTTTGGGCGCAAGCGAAATCGCCGCGAAGTTGCAGCGCAGCGTGAAAACGGTCGAGGCGCATCGCGCCAACCTCAAGCAGAAGCTGGGCCTGAAAAACGCCCATGAGTTGAACCGGCTCGCGGCCAACTGGGCCGACCGCGAGCAGGTTTAGGCCTGCCGCCTGACCTGCCTTGGGCGCACGCGTTTCGGAAACCCCTGCCACGGCGCTGTTGCGCCGCAGCGGCGTGGAGTTCACCGAGCATGCCTACGAGTACGTCGAGCACGGCGGCACGCCGGTGTCGTCGGCTGCGCTCGGCGTCGATGAACACCATGTGGTGAAGACGCTGATCTTCGAAAACGACAAGCGCGCCCCGCTGTGCGTGCTCATGCACGGCGATCGCAAGGTCAGCACCAAGGAGCTGGCGCGGCAGATCGGCGTCAAGCGCGTCGCACCCTGCACGCCACCCGACGCCGAACGCCACTCCGGCTATCAGGTCGGCGGCTGTTCGCCCTTCGGCCTGCGCAAGGCCATGCCGGTCTATGTCGAAAAAACCATCCTCGAACTGCCGCGCATTTACATCAACGGCGGCCGCCGCGGTTACCTCGTCGGCATCGATCCAAGCGTGCTGATTCGCCTCATCGCTCCGACGCCGGTCGAGGTGGCGATCGTGCAGTGATTCACAACTTGAACAGGCGCCCGAGCAGCGCCAGCAGCAGGCTGAGCAGCAGCGTGGAAGCGATCGGGAAGTAGTAGGTGCGGCCGCGGCGTTGCAGCCGCAGGTCCCCCGGCAGCCGGCCCAGTCCGATGCGCGAGAGCCACGGCCAGAGCACGCCGATCAGCACCACGGCCAGGATCAACAGCAGCCAGCGGTTCACGGCACCGTCGGCATCTCCTCGGCGCGCGAACGCTCGAGGGCGATGCCGACCTGCCGGACGCCGCGCAGGTGGGCGATCTTGGCAATGCTCACCTTGACCCAGGTTGCGTTGAAGTCGTGCAGGATCAGCGCGGCGATGTGTTCGGCAAGGGCTTCGAGCAGCTTGAAATGGGTCTGCTTGAGATCGGCGCGAATGCGCTCGATGACCGCGCCATAGTCGATGGTGTCGGCGATCCGGTCGGACGCGCCCGCGCGATGGGTGTCCAGGCCGATCTCGATGTTGAAGTCGAGCGTCTGCGGGGTGATCTTCTCCCACTCGTAGACGCCGATCCAGGCGTCGGCACGCATTTCACGGATAAACAGGATGTCCAAGGCGGTGCCGTGCGAACCCATCGATACGATGGCCGTATTGTAAAGTAGCGCCATGGGGAACTCCTTCATCGCCATCCTCCTTGCCTACCTGATCGGCTCGCTGTCGTTCGCGGTGCTGGTCAGCAAGGCATTCGGCCTGCCCGACCCGCACAGCTACGGCTCGGGCAACCCGGGCGCGACCAACGTGCTGCGCACGGGCAAGAAACTGGCCGCACTGCTGACCTTGCTGGGCGACGCCGGCAAGGGCTGGTTCGCCATGTGGCTGGCGCAACGTTACGCGGTCGAATTCGGCCTGGGTCCGATGACGCTGGCCGGCGTGGCGATGGCGGCATTCCTCGGCCACCTGTTCCCGGTCTTCCATGGCTTCAAGGGCGGCAAGGGTGTCGCCACGGCTGCCGGCATCCTGTTCGCCATCAACGCCTGGCTGGGCGCAGCGACGCTGGCAACATGGATCATCGTGGCGGTGTTCTTCCGCTATTCCTCCCTGGCGGCGCTGCTGTCGGCGCTGTTCGCGCCGTTCTATTGCCTCTACCTGTTCGGCCTGACGCCGGCGCTGGCCGCAACGCTGTTCATGTGCGCGCTGCTCATCTGGCGGCACCGCGAAAATATCCGCAAGCTGCTTGATGGCACGGAATCGAAGCTGGGGCAGAAGAAGCCGCCCTCTGCTGAGGACATCGCGGAAAAAGTCTAGGGCTGGCAAGCCTTTTCGGGCAATGTTGGCCGGAAAAGCACACCGGTCTTTGGGTTCTTTTCCTGCCGCCCGCACTCGCGTCCTCTTTGCGCCCCCGCCGGGCGGCATGAGATTCGGCAAGCTGGCATAATTTTGAGCCTTATCGTCGCGGCCACACGCAGCGACTGTTTGTTGGAAATCCAATCCGTCCCGAGGGAGTTGAACCATGTTGCGAAAGTTTCTGTTGGCCGCGTGCGCGGCAATGGGTATCGTATCGATGCCGGCACACACGCAGGCCCAGGCCGGCAAACTGACGGTCGAGGACATCTGGAAATCCCCGACCATGGCGAGCCTCAACATTTCGCCCAGTGGCAAATATCTCGCGGCAACCACGCCGATTCGTGGTCGCATGAACCTGACCATCGTTGACCTCGAAGCACGCACCGCCAATGGCATCACCGGATACACGGACTTTGACGTACAGGGCATCAACTGGATCGGCGACGACCGCCTCGTCTATTCGCTTGGGCAGAACAATTCGCCCACTGGCGCCGGGAGGTTCGATGGTGGCGGTCTGTTCGTGATCAATCGCGACGGCAAGGACCTGAAGCGCTTATCCACAACGGTTCGCGAGTCGCGCGCCCGTGGCGACTACGTGTTTCGCGGGCTCAGGTTTGCCCGGCGCATTCCGGGCAACACGAACGAGATTATCGCAGCCGGCAACATGGTCGATGCGGTGTCTACGGACCTGTATCGACTCGACCTCAATACCGGCAAGTACACCTTGATCACGCGCGGGCGTCCGGCCGATCGCACCGGCAACTGGATCATGGACAGGAAACTGACTCCCCGGGTTGTCACCGCAAGCGTCAAGGACACCTTGATCAGCGTTGTCTATTATCGCGACGGCGAAGATTCTCCGTGGGTCGAAATCGCGCGCAACGACGCGGCCAACAAAGGAAACGTGTTTGTCCCGCTGAGCATCGAAGCCGACGACAAGACCCTGCAGGTCGCGTCCAACCATGCGTCGGACACCATGGCCATCTACCGTTTCGATCCGGTCGCCAAGAAGTTCGGTGAAAAGATCGCCGCGCACCCGCGCTACGACATGGGCGCGACCCTGCAAGGCGAGCGCATCGGCGGCGTCGTGACCGACCCGGACACCGACAGACTTCTCGGCTACAGCGTCAACGCCGGCAAACCGGAGGTCGTCTGGCTAGACAAGGATTACGCGGCAACGCAGGCGGCGCTCGACGGCGCACTTCCCAACGCGATCAATAGCTTTCGGAGGCTGCCCGGCGGCAGCAAGCGCATGCTGGTAACTTCCTACTCGGACACCAAGCCAGTGCGCTGGTACATTTTTGACGAGGCGGCGAAAACCCTGGAGCGCATTGGCATTTCCAGGCCATGGCTGGAGGGCAAACTCACCGAACAGCGCATCATGAGCTTCAAAACGCGCGACGGCCTGGATATCGCCGGGTACTATTTCCTGCCCAAGGATTACAAGCCGGGGACCAAGCTGCCGACTGTGGTTCATATCCACGGCGGACCGTTTGCGCGCGCCGATTACTGGGGCAGCGGCTTCGGCTACAACGAAGGACAGTT
>DASUDU010000072.1:0-4629 GCA_036275435.1 Usitatibacteraceae bacterium
TCGGCGCGAAACGGGCGGATCATCTGCGAGTGGCAGCCGTAACAGCCCTCGCGAATGTAAATGTCGCGGCCGGCCAGTTGCAGCGCCGTGTACGGCTTCAGCCCCTTGACCGGCTCGGTGGTCGAACGCTGGTTGAACAGCGGGACGATTTCCACCAGGCCGCCCACGGCGACAACGGCGATGATGAGAACCACCATCCAGCCGATGTTCTTCTCGATGCTCTCGTGCGTGAAGTTCATGCTCGGCTCCTCAGTGCGCAGCGGCGGTGGCGACCTGGCCGGTTCCCGGGTCGGGAATCGGCGCGTCGTAAGGCACGCCGGCGGCGATGGTCTTGAACATGTTCACCGCCATCAGCAACATGCCGGTGAAGAACAGCAGCCCGCCGAGCAGGCGGATCGTCCAGTACGGGTAGCTGGCCTTGACCGCCTCGACAAAGGTGTAGGTCAGCGTGCCGTCGGGATTGACTGCGCGCCACATCAGGCCCTGCATGACGCCGGCGATCCACATCGAGGCAATGTAGAGCACGACGCCCAGCGTGGCGATCCAGAAGTGCAGGGTGATGAGCTTCACCGAGGCCATTTGCTGGCGGCCGAACACGCGCGGCAGCAGGTAGTAGATCGCGCCGATGGAAATGAACGCAACCCAGCCCAGCGCGCCCGAGTGCACGTGGCCGATGGTCCAGTCGGTGTAGTGCGACAGCGCGTTGACGGTCTTGATCGACATCATTGGTCCCTCGAAGGTCGACATGCCGTAGAACGACAGCGAGGCGATCATGAACTTCAGGATCGGGTCGTCGCGCAGCTTGTGCCATGCGCCGGACAGCGTCATGATGCCGTTGATCATGCCGCCCCAGGAGGGCGCCAGCAGGATCAGCGAGAACAACATGCCGAGCGATTGTGTCCAGTCGGGCAGCGCCGTGTAGTGAAGGTGGTGCGGGCCGGCCCACATGTAGGTGAAGATCAGCGCCCAGAAGTGCACCACCGACAGGCGATACGAGTAGACCGGCCGCTCGGCCTGCTTGGGCACGAAGTAGTACATGATCCCGAGGAATCCGGCGGTGAGGAAAAAACCGACCGCGTTGTGGCCGTACCACCACTGGATCATTGCGTCCTGCGCGCCGGCATACGCCGAATAGGACTTGCCGAGCGAGGCGGGGATCGCCGCACTGTTGACCAGGTGCAGGATCGCAACGGTGAGGATGAAGGCGCCGAAGAACCAGTTGGCCACGTACACGTGCGGCACCCGCCGCTTCATGATGGTGCCGAAGAACACGATTGCGTAGGTCACCCACACCACGGTGATCAACACATCGATCGGCCACTCCAGTTCCGCGTATTCCTTGCCCTGCGTCATTCCCAGCGGCAGCGTCAGCGCCGCCAGTACGATCACCAGCTGCCAGCCCCAGAACGTGAACGCGGCCAGGCCGTCGGAAACCAACCGCACATGGCAGGTGCGCTGCACCACGTAATACGACGTGGCAAACAATGCGCAACCGCCGAAGGCGAAGATCACCGCGTTGGTGTGCAGCGGGCGCAATCGGCCATAGGAAAGCCAGGGGATGCCAAAGGTCAGGTCGGGCCAGATCAGTTGGGCGGCGATGATCACGCCGACCAGCATTCCGACAATGCCCCAGATTACCGTCATGACGGCAAACTGGCGGACGACCTTGTAGTTGTACGTCGACACGTGATCGGTCATCGGAGGGTCTCCATCCGTGGGATTGGGGGCTTGGCGCCGCGATGCCTGCGGCGACATGCGATATGTTGCCCCGCAGCAAAATGCGAGGGTTGATTCAGATCAGTTTTCTCCAAACTAATCAGGCTTTCCTGATGGATCTGCGCCCGGTGGCGCCGAATCGTCGTCATGCAAAACCCGTTCGCCGTGCCCCTTCAGGTCCTCGAATTGGCCACTGCGCGCCGCCCAGCCGAACAGTGCCGCCACAGCGAGCGCAATGGCGACTGAGAGCGGGATCAGGATCCACAGCGATTCCATGTGCCGCCTATTGCACCCGCCCCAGGCGGCTGGCGTTGGCGACGACGAGGACCGAACTGGCCGCCATGCCCAACGCGGCCCAGGCGGGCGTCACGGCGCCGGCCATGGCCAAGGGAAGTGCGATGGCGTTGTAGGCGATCGCCCAGCCGAGGTTCTGCCGGATCGTCGCCTGCATCCGGCTGGAAATGGCCCGAAGCGAGGCCAGTGGTGCCAGGCTGGCGCGCACGATGATGGCGCCGGCCTTCAGCCTCGACAGGTCGGCGCCGCTGCCCATCGCGATTGCAACGGGCGATGCCGCGAGAATCGGCGCGTCGTTGACGCCATCTCCGGCCACGCCGATGCGCCGGCCGGCCGCTGCAAGCCGCTGCGCCAGTGCCAGCTTGTCCTGCGGGGCAAGGCGCGCGTGGGCGTCTGAATTGCCGATGCCCAGGCTGCGCGCTACCGCATCGACCTGCGCCGTTGCATCCCCGGAAGCCAGATGGATACGCACGCCGGCTTCCTGAAGGCGGCGGATGGTTGCCGGGGCGTCGGCGCGCACGGGATCGTGAAACGCCATGCGCGCCACGATCACGCCGTCGCGCGAGAGGCAAATCGCCGCTTCATCGCCCGCTGCGCAAGTCACGGAGCCGGCCGCGTATTCGTGGCGTCCGAGCCGGTAGCGCCGGCCCGCGACGGTGCCACCGACGCCGAATCCGGGGCGAAACTCGAGTTCCGTGGCCGTGGCGGCCGTCACGCCCTCGGCCGCGGCCGCGCGCGCGATGGCCTCGGCGATCGGGTGCGCGGCACCGCCTTCGAGGGCCAGCGCGACGGCAAGCGCGTCGCTCCGGCCGATGCCCTCGGTCGTCAGCGCCGTCAGCTGCATGCGGGCCTCGGTCAAGGTGCCGGTTTTGTCGACAATGAGGTCCGTGATGTCCGCCATACCCTCGAGCGTCGCGCGATCGGCGATGAGGATGCCGCACTTCGCGCAGGCCAGCCGCGCAGCCGCCCAGGATGCCGGCAGCGCCAGGCCGAGCGCGCACGGACAGGTCACCGCAAGTACCGCGACGGCGACCTCAAACGACCTGCCGGCATCGATGAACAGCCAGGCGACGGCGGCGCTCGCGGCGGCCAGCAGCGTGAGCGGGGCACTCCAGCGCGCCGCGCCAGCCAGCGCGCTCGGCAACTGGGCGCGGCCGCTCAGTGCCGCTTCCGTGAGTTGCGCGATGCGCGCCAGCGTGCTGTCCGCGGCGCTGCGCGCAGCGCGCAGCACCTGAGGCGCGCCGGCATTGATTGCTCCGGCCGGCACCCAGGCGCCCGCGCTTTTCTCGATCGCGCGGGACTCGCCCGAAATCACCGATTCGTCCCAAACGCCGGGCGATTCCGCGTGTGCGTCGACGACGCAGCACCCGCCGGTTGCGACCAGCAGCCGATCACCCGGCTCGATGGCGGCGGCGGGAACCGTTTGCGGTTCTTGCCCGGGTTCGATGCGCAGTGCGGTGGCCGGCATCGCATTGTTGAGCCGCTCGACTTCAAGCAACGCGGCATCGCCCAGGCGCCGTTCGTGCCAGCGTGCCAGCAGCAACAGCGCAATGAACATCGTCAGCGTGTCGAACCAGACCGGACCGCTGCCGCGCAGTAGTGCGGCCACGCCGCCGGCAAACAGCGCGACGATGGCGATCGCCACCGGCGTGTCCATCGAAACATGGCGGTTGACCAGGTCGCGCAGCAAGCCCGAATAGAAGCGTCGCGCCGAGTACAGCACCGCGGGCAGGGACACGGCCAGTGCGGCCCAGTCCATCAGCCGGCGCGCATCCGTTTCGATATCGGATGCGTCGGCAAAATACAGCGGCACCGTGAACATCATCGCCTGCATCATCGAAAACAGCGCGACCCCCAGGTCCCAGGCATCGCGTCGTGCCGCAAGTCTGCGCGAATGTTGCGCCGCCCCGGACGAGGCGGGTACTGCGGGCAACCCGACGCCAGCCAGGGTGCGAACCAAGTCGGGCAGCGAGGCCTGGGCCGGATCCCAGTGAACGGTTGCCACGCGGGTGGCATGGTCCACTGCCACGCTCGCCACCCCGGGCGCGCGCGCGAGCGCCTGTTCGGCCAGCCACAGGCAGGCCGGACAGGTCACGCCTTCAAGGTAAAGATGCGCGCCCTCGCTGCCGGCCGCAGCCGCAACGTAGGCGTCGCGCACGCCGGGCAGCCCGAAGGCGGTCGCATCGGCCAGCGCCCGCTCGGCTGCCTCACGCGTTGCCCGTCCGCCGGCCAGGTCTCGCCTGCGGTAGTAGTCGTGCAACCCGGCTGCGGCGATCGTTGCTGCCACGGCCTTGCAGCCGGCGCAGCAAAAGCGGCGTGGAGCGCCGTCGAACTCCAGAGTCCAGCGGCCGGCTACATCGGCCGGCTCGCCGCAATGGAAACAGCGTCCATGATCCTGCGCGGCGTCATGCGCCGCTTGCGCCGCCGGCAGCGCAAACTCGCTCACGGACGGATGCCCAGGGCTCTCGCGCATTGCTCAAGCAGCGGCGCAAGCGTCGGGCCGCTGGCAACCCGGTAGGCGCCGGCCAACGCCATCAGCACGACGATCGAGCCGGCAATGCGCCGCGTTGTCGGGTTGCGCAAGAGCGCCGCGGCAGAGCCTGAAACGCTGCCGATGCC
>DASUDU010000073.1:0-5218 GCA_036275435.1 Usitatibacteraceae bacterium
CCGGTGCTGGTGTCGCGCTCGGGACTGACACAGATGGGTTACGAGATTGCGAAGAAAGTCGGCATCACCATGATCGGCCGCGCGGTGAACCGCCATTACCTGCTGTTTACCGGGGACGAGCGATTGGTGAAGGCGGCATGAGCACGACGCAACCGTCCGCAACCGTCACCGCCCGTTGCCATTGCGGCGCAGTCGAGATCGAAGCGACGTTGCCGACCCGCTTCGTGGCGCATTGTTTTTGCCGGAGCTGCCGCACCGCACATGCGGCGGGCTCGGTCGCCTTTGCCGGGTTCAGAAAGGACCAGGTGCGCATCGTGCGCGGCGCGGAACACATTCGCAACTACGAATCCTCGCCGCAAACCTGGCGCAAGTTCTGCACCATTTGCGGCACGCGTCTCGGCTTCGAATCGGCACGCAATCCGCGCTGGGCCGACGAATTCCATGTGCCGCTGGCGCTGTTCACCGGGCCGCTCGATCGTGCACCCCATGCCAATGCGTTTCTCGAGGAGCGCCCCGAATGGGCGCCCTACCATGAGTTCTGAGTGAAGATCACCGCCCTGATCCTCGCCGGAGGCCGCGGCTCGCGCATGGGCGATGTCGACAAGGGCTTGCAGCCGTTCCAGGGTCGCGCGATGGTGGCGTACGTCATTGCACGCCTCAGGCCGCAATGCGACGAACTGCTCATCAACGCCAATCGCAACCTCGAGGCCTACGCGGGGTTCGGCCACCGCGTGGTGCCGGACGCCATCGACGGCTTCGCCGGCCCGCTGGCCGGCTTGCACATCGGTATGACCCACGCGACCCACCCGCTGATCGTCACCGCGCCCTGCGATTCGCCGTTCCTGCCGCTCGACCTCGTGGCACGCCTGCGCGCGTCCCTGGAGCGCGAAAACGCCGACCTCGCGGTGGCGAAGACCTTCGACCAGCCCCACCCGGTGTTCTGCCTGACCAGGACCGCGCTGGCCGGCCACCTCCGCGATTTCCTCGCCACCGGCCAGCGCAAGATCGACAAGTGGTACGCCACGCTGAAGGTGGTCGAAGTGCCGTTCGACGACGAGGAGGCGGCGTTTGCGAACATCAACACGGTTGACGAATTGCGGGCGATGGAAAGAAACCCCGGAACCACGGATGAACGCAGATAGACGCAGGCATTGCTTCGAATGGATGTGCGCCGATCTGCGTTCATCCGCGGCCCCGTCTTTTTGCCATTAGACTTCCAGCACCATGACCCACCTCACCATTACCCAGGCCTCCTGTGCCGACGATTACGACCCGAATTCGATGCCGGTGGCCAAGGCACGGGCCTTCATTCACCAGTTTCTCGCTCCGGTTACGGGCGTCGCCCGCGTCGCCGTGCGTGATGCGCTCGGCCGCGTGCTGGCCGAAGACATCGTTTCGCCGGTCAACGTTCCCGCCCATCGCAATTCGGCGATGGACGGCTGGGCGCTGCGCCACGCAGATCTTGCCGGTGGCGCGGCCCTCACCGAGGTGGGTGCGAGTTTTGCCGGCAAGCCGTTTGTTGGCAGCGTTGGCCCGAACGCATGCGTGCGCATCTTCACCGGCGGCATCGTGCCGCCGGAATGCGACACGGTGGTGATGCAGGAGCGTGTTCAGGCCAACGGCAAGTCCATCACCGTCGCCCCCGGGCAGAAACCCGGCCAGAACGTGCGCGAAGCCGGCGAGGACCTCAAGCAGGGCGCGGTGGCGTTGCCGCGCGGCCGGCTCGTCCGTCCGGCGGAACTCGGGCTGATCGCCTCGCTGGGCATTGGCGAAGTGGCCGTCGCGAGGAAGCTGCGCGTGGTGTTCTTCTCGACCGGCGACGAGCTCAAGTCGATCGGCAGCGTGCTGGGCGAGGGAGAAATCTACGATTCCAACCGCTACACGATCTTCGGCATGCTCTCGCGCCTTCATTGCGAGGTCATCGACATGGGCGTGGTGCGCGACGACCCGGCCTTGCTGGAGACGGCCTTTCGCGAGGCTGCGGCGATCGGCGATGTGGTCATCACCTCGGGCGGCGTGTCGGTTGGCGAGGCCGACTTCGTCAAGCAGTTGCTGCAAAAACTCGGTGAAGTGGTGTTCTGGAAAATCGCCATGAAGCCCGGTCGGCCGCTGGCCTACGGCAAGATCGGCGGTGCGCATTTCTTCGGCCTGCCCGGCAACCCGGTCAGTGTCATGGTGACGTTCTACCAGTTCGTGCGCGATGCGCTGCTGATCCTGCAGGGCGTCGATCCGCTGCCGGCGCAGCCGCTGCTCAAGGCGGTATGCACCGTGCCGATCAAGAAGGCGCCCGGCCGCACCGAGTTCCAGCGCGGCGTGTTGTACGTCGAGGATGGCGTGTGGAAAGTGCGCACCACCGGCGAACAAGGTTCCGGCATCCTGAAATCGATGGCCGATGCCAACTGCTTCATCCTGTTGCACGACCACGTCGGCAATGTCGATGCCGGCGCAACGGTCGACGTGCAAGTCCTCGAAGGGGTGGTCTGATGCAACGGCGCAAGTTCATCCAGATCTGCGTCGCCGGCCCGGCAGCCAACGCGGCCTGCGCGGCCGCACAGGCGCATGCGGCCGACAGCACAGCCGCCCAGGCGCAGCCGACAACCCCGGCCCAACGCAATGCCCCGGTGCAGCGCGCCTACGCGCGCGCCAGGCTGGTCGACCGCCACGGTCAGCCGATCAAGGCCAGGTCGCTCAAGGCCAACCACAACTACGTGTTCAATTACCCCTACGAATCGACGCCCTGCTTCCTGTTGAACCTCGACAAGGCGCTGACCGCCAAGGTGGCGCTGGCCACCGCCGACGGCCGCGCTTACGAGTGGACGGGCGGCGTCGGGCCGAAGCAATCGATCGTCGCCTACTCGGCAATCTGCGCGCACAAGCTGGCGTATCCGACCAAGCAGGTCAGCTTCATCAGCTACCGGGCCGATGCCCGGGTCGGCAGCGCGGCCACCAGCCGAGCCAGGGTCATCGCCTGCTGCGCCGACCGGAGCGTCTATGATCCGGCCAGCGGCGCGCGCGTGGTCAGCGGGCCGGCACCGCAGCCCTTGGCGACGATCGTCCTGGAATACGACGCCGCGACCGATGAATTGTTCGCCGTCGGCACCTTCGGCGGCGAGAAGTTTGACGAGTTCTTTGCCAAGTACGAGTTCAAGCTCGCGCTGGACGTCGGCGCCCGGGCGCGCGAGCGCGTCGCCGATGCCGCGGTGCTCTCGGACCTGACGGCGTTCTCGACGCAAACCGCGCAGTGCTGATGCGCGCCCGCGTTCGCGCATGATTCCCTGGATGGACGACCCGCGCGCCTTTCCGAAGGTCGGCCGCGCGCTTGCCGAACCCAACGGATTGCTGTGCGCCGGCGGCAACCTGGCCGAGGACACGCTCATCACGGCCTACAGGCAAGGCATTTTTCCGTGGTTTTCCGAGGGCCAGCCGATTCTCTGGTGGAGCCCCGACCCGCGCATGGTGCTGTTCCCCGAGGAGTTCAAGATTTCGCGCTCGCTGGCGCGCACCGTCAAGGGCGGCCGTTTCGAGATCCGCTTCGACAGCGCCTTTGCCCAGGTTATCGCCGGCTGCGCCGCCCCGCGCGAACCGGGCGGCGGAACCTGGATCGTCCCGGCCATGCAGGAGGCCTACGCGCGCCTGCACCGGCTCGGCGTGGCGCACAGCGTGGAAAGCTGGCGTGACGGACAGCTGGCCGGCGGACTGTACGGGGTCGCGCTGGGACGGGTGTTCTTCGGCGAATCGATGTTTACCCGCGAGACCGACGCCAGCAAGGTCGCACTGGTGGCGCTGCTCGACAAATTGCGCGCCGACGGCTTCCGATTGATCGATTGCCAGCAGGAAACGCGCCACTTGGCGCGGTTCGGCGCCCGGCCGATCCCGCGCCGCGAATTTGTGCGCCGCCTCGGCGAGTTGCTAAACTCGGCCGCGTCGCAGTCAAACTGGACCTGAGGGATGTCGAAGCTCAACGACCTGCCGTTTGCCAATCTGCAGTTCTATGCCACGGCACCATACCCGTGCAGCTACCTGCCGGGCCGCCTGGCGCGCTCCCAGGTGGCCACGCCCAGCTACCTGATCGACACGCCGACCTACGGCCACCTGGTGGCGGCGGGGTTTCGCCGCAGCGGCGCCTTTACTTACCGCCCCTACTGCGACCACTGCCGCGCCTGCACGCCGGTGCGGGTGCTGGTCGCGGCATTCGTCCCGAACCGGTCGCAGCGCCGCACCACCCGCGCCAATGCCGCGCTGCTGGCCCGGGTGATGGACCTGAAGTTTTCCCACGAGCACTACGCCCTTTACCGGCGCTACCAGGCGCATCGGCACCCCGGCGGCGGCATGGACCACGACAGCCGCGAGCAGTACTCGCACTTCCTGCTGCAAAGCAACGTGCACACGCGCCTGGTGGAATTCCGCGAGCAGGGCGTGCTGCGCATGGTCAGCATCATCGACGAACTGCCGGACGGCATTTCCTCGGTGTATACATTCTTCGACCCGGAATTCGAGCGCCGCTCGCTGGGCACCTACAGCATCCTGTGGCAGATTGCCGAGGCGCAGCGGCGGCGTCTGCCGCACGTCTATCTGGGCTACTGGATCGCCGACAGCCGGAAGATGGCCTACAAGACGCAGTTCCGGCCGATCGAGGGCCTGGTTCGCGGTTCCTGGGTCCGCCTGCCGCCGGCCGCGCCTTCACCAGCAACCTCGGCGTAAAAGTCCACGCCTGGCGGGCGTTTCCAGGCGAAATTGTCCGAAAAGCCCCGCCAGTGCTGGAGTATTTCTGTGTCGGCGGTATGGCCATCGCCTGATCAAGGCAGTGCCAAGCGCGTGTCGGCCGATACAATGGCACACCCAAGCTTCCGGCACCCCCATGTTCTATCCCCTCGCCCGCCGCGCCCTGTTCGCGCTTGACCCGGAAACCGCGCACGATCTCGTGCTGGCCAACCTCGGGCGGCTGCAGTCGATCGGGCTGACGCGTTGTCTCGGATCGCCGGTGCGCGCGCCGCGGCGCGTGATGGGCCTGGATTTCGACAATCCGGTCGGGCTCGCGGCGGGCCTGGACAAGAACGGCGCGCACATCGACGCCCTGGCCGCGCTCGGCTTCGGTTTCATCGAAGTCGGCACGGTCACGCCGCGCCCGCAGCCGGGAAACCCGAAGCCGCGCATGTTCCGCCTGCCCGAACACGAAGCGATCATCAACCGGCTCGGCTTCAACAACGACGGGCTCGAC
>DASUDU010000074.1:0-4783 GCA_036275435.1 Usitatibacteraceae bacterium
CAAACCCGGCAGGGCGGCCGCAATGCGGCCCCGGCTATAATCGCTGTTTTGTCCTTTCGAGACCTTTTCCGTGAGTGGATTTCTGGCAGTGGCCGCCGTGATGGTGCTGGTGGCGATGGCGTTTGTGGTGGTTCCGCTGTGGCGCGGCAAGGCGCGGCAAGGCGCCCGGGTTGCGGACAGCAACGTGGCGGTGTTCCGCGCACAGCGCGAGGAAATCGAGCGCGAGTTCGCCCAGGGCCAGATCGATGCCGCCGAACGCGACGCTGCGCTGGCCGAACTGTCGAGCCGGGTCGTCGAGGAAGTCGAGCCCGGTGCGCCCGATCGCGTGTCGGCCAGCGGCGGCGAGCGCTCCTGGCCGCTGGTGATTGGCGCGGCGGCTCTGGTGCCGGCCGCCGCCGCAGTCTTGTATGTGGCGCTGCAAAAGGCGCCCAGCCCGCATGGCGACGCGATGGCGCAAATGGGCGCCCAACAAATGGAGGCCGAGGATTCGCCGCAGATTTCCGACGCGAGCATGGTCGCGATGGTCGATGCGCTGGCCAAGAAAATGGAAGCGAACCCGGGCGATCCGAAGGGCTGGATCCTGCTGGGCCGATCGCAGGCCGCGCTGGGTCGCGCGGCCGAGTCGCAAAAGGCGTTCGAGCGCGCGGACAAGTTGCAGCCCAATGATGCACAAATCCTCGCCGACTGGGCTGATTCGTCGGCCATGGCGCAAAAAGGCAATTTCGATGGCAAGCCGCGCGAACTGATCGCCCGCGCGCTCAAGGCTGACCCGAACCACCTCAAGGCGCTGGCGCTGGCTGCCTCGATGGAAATGAAAGGCAGCGACCCGAAGGCTTCGCTCAAGTATTGGGAAAAGCTGCTCGCCCTGGTGCCCAAGGAATCCGCGGACCATCAGCAGGTGCAGGCGATCATCGCCGAGGTCAAGGCCGGAAGGACCAACTTCGCTGCCGCCGCACAACCGGCTGCACCCGCCCCACCGCCGCACCCGCCGATGGGAGCAGCCCCCGCCGCAAATGCCGGGCAGGCGATGCCGCCGCACCCGCCAATGGGCGTGCCCGCGCCGGCCAATGCAAAGACTGCGGCACCGGCCACGCCTGCCGCCGCCGGTCCGGGCAAGAAGGTGACCGGGCAGGTCGCGTTGAGCCCGGCGCTGGCCGCAAAACTGGGCGGCGGCGAAACCCTCTATGTGCTGGCGCGCGCCAAGGAAGGCCCGCGCCTGCCGCTGGCGGTAATGCGGGTTCCGGCGCCAAAGGCCGACGGCTTTCCGGCCCGGTTTGAGCTGAGCGACGCGATGGCCATGTCACCGGGCATGAACCTGTCGGCCTTCGCCGAGGTGGTGATCGAGGCGCGCGTGAGCAAGACCGGCAACGCGACGCGCCAAAGCGGCGACTTGTTCGGCATCAGCGGTACGGTCAAGCCGGCCGCCGACGGCGTGCGCATCGTCATTGACCAGATCGCGCCGTGACGCATTCGTCCCTTCCCTCTCTATCGGTCCGCGGCCTGACGCTGTCGCGCGGGCCGCGCCGGCTGTTCGCCGACCTCAAATGGGATCTCGATGCCGGCAGCGCCATGGTCCTGCGCGGACCGAACGGCTGCGGAAAGACCACGCTTCTGCGGGTCATCGCCGGCCTGACGCGGCCGGAATCGGGGGAAGTGCGCCTGGGCGGTGCGCCGTGGAAGGCGCTCAATGCCGAGCAACGCCGCAACTGCCTGTACCTGGGCCACAGCGCCGCGCTCAAAGAGGAGCTGAGCGTCGATGCCAACCTGTCCTGCGCGCTCGACTGCGACGCCGAATCGGTCGATGCCGATGCGCTGGCCGCCGCGCTGGCCGCTGTCGGATTGGGCGAGCGGCGGCATCTGGAAGCGCGCCGCCTCTCGCAGGGTCAGAAGCGGCGCGTCGGGCTGGCGCGCCTGGCGCTCTCGGCCAAGCCGATGTGGCTGCTCGACGAGCCGACCAACGCGCTCGATGCCGAGGGCGTTGCGCTGTTCCTGCGCCTGGTCGAACGGCACCTTGGCGCGGGCGGCATGGCCTGCATCGCCACGCATCTGCCGATGGACATCGGCGCGCCGGTCCGTGAAATCCGCCTGGGATCGGCATGAACGCCGTGCTGCCCGTCGCGATCCTGCCGAACGCCGAGCTGGTTGTCGAGCGCGGCGCCTGGGTGGCGCTCAAGCGCGACCTGAAGATCTCGATGGCCGGTAAGGGGGAACTGGCGCAGGCCTTGGCATTCCTGGTGATCGTCGCGAGCCTGTTTCCGCTCGCGGTCGGCCCGGAAACGATGCTCCTGAAGCGCATCGCCGCCGGCGTGGTCTGGGTCGCCGCGCTGCTGGCCGTGCTGCTGACGCTGCCGCGCCTGTTCGCCAGCGATTACGCCGACGGCACGCTCGAGCAATTGCTGCTCTCGCCTTACCCGCTGCCGTTGATCGTGGCCGGAAAGATCCTTGGCCATTGGCTGACCACGGGACTGCCGCTGACACTGGTTGCGCCGCTGCTGGGCGTGCAATACGGCCTCGAAGGGGCGGAACTGGCGATCCTCATGCTCGGTCTACTGCTTGGCACGCCGGTGCTGTCGATGATCGGCGCGATCGGCGCCGCGCTGACGCTGGGCCTGCGCGGCGCGTCGATCCTCATGGCGCTGCTGGTGCTGCCGCTGTACGTTCCGGTGCTGATCTTCGGTGCGGGCGCGGCGGGCCAGGTGCAGGCGGCGATGGATCCGACGGCCAACCTGTCGTTGCTGGGGGCCTGCCTGCTGTTCGGCGCACTGGCCGCGCCGTTTGCCGCCGCCGCGGCGCTGAAGATCTCACTCGATTGACCGGGGACCACCGTTGAAGATCTACCGATACGCATCGCCAACCCTGTTCTACCCGCTGGCCGGCGCCCTCTGGCCCTGGTTTGCCGGTTTCGCCGCGATCCTCGGCGCGGTGGGCTTGTACATGTCGTTCTTCGTCGCGCCGACCGACTTCCAGCAGGGCGAGGTCTACCGCATCATCTTCATCCACGTCCCCTCGGCGTGGATGGGCATGTTCATTTACCTGGTGATGGCCTTCTACGGCGTGCTGGCCTTGAGCTTCAACACGCGCATCTCGGCCATGATGATGCACGCCCTGGCGCCGACCGGCGCGATGTTCACCTTCATCGCGTTGCTCACCGGCGCGTTGTGGGGGCGGCCGACCTGGGGCACCTACTGGATCTGGGACGCGCGCATGACCTCGACGCTGATCCTGTTGTTTCTCTACCTGGGCTTCATGGCGCTGACCCACGCCATCGACGACACGCGCCGCGCCGACCGCGCCGGCGCGCTGCTGGCCATCGTCGGCTCGGTCAACATCCCGATCATCTATTTCTCGGTCAAATGGTGGAACTCGTTGCACCAGAGCACGTCGGTATCGCCGGGCACCGCACCGAAGATGGCGCAGATCATGCTCATCACCATGCTGGTGATGGTGTTTGCCTGCTGGGCGTATTCAATCGCGATGGCGCTGGTGCGGGTGCGCGCGCTGATTCGCGAACGCGAAGCCGGAGCGGTATTGGAGGGAACGCAATGAACTGGGCGGAATTTTTTTCCATGGGCGGGCGCGGCGCGTTCGTCTGGGGTTCGTACGGCGCCTTCGCGCTGGCGGTGGTCATTGAAATCGCGCTGCTGGTACGGCGCACCCGGAAAGGCAGGGAAAACCCATGAAAGGCCGTTATCGTCGATTTGCCTGGATCGCCCTCGGGCTGGCCGTGCTGGTGGCGGCCACCGCGCTGGTGCTCAAGGCGTTCCGTTCCAACCTCGTGCTGTTCCACACGCCCAGCGAGGTCGCCGAAAAGAAGATCCCGCTCGATCGCGCCTTTCGCTTGGGCGGGTTGGTTTCCGATGGCAGCCTGCAGCGCGCCAGCGACGGCCTGACGGTGCGCTTCAAGATCACCGACACGGCGCAAGCCGTGCCGGTGAGCTACACCGGCATCCTCCCGGACCTGTTCAAGGAGGGCAAGGGCGTGGTGGCGCAGGGCAAGATGGCGCCGGACGGTACGTTCATGGCCTCCGAGGTGCTGGCCAAGCACGATGAGAATTACATGCCTCCGGAAGCGGCCGAGGCGCTGCAAAAGGCCGGCAAGCCGATCAAGGGCGAGATATTCGCCGGACAAAAGCCGGTGGTCACGCAAACCCCGGGCAAGTAACCCGCGCCGTCGCGGGCTATCCCGCGCGTCTCCACTCCTTCGAGAACCCCCACCATGATTCCAGACCTTGGCAACTTTGCATTGATCCTCGCCCTGATCCTCGCCGCGATGCTCGGCGTGGTGCCGATGGTCGGCGCGTTCCGCTCCGATGCGCGTCTGATGGGCATGGCGCGCCCGCTCGCCGTCGGCCAGTTCGTGTTTGTCGCCTTTGCCTTCGGCTGCCTGGTCTATGCGTTCGTCACCTCCGACTTCTCGGTGCAAAACGTGGCGATGCATTCCAACACCAAGCTGCCGGTGTATTACCGCGTCACCGCCTCGTGGGGCTCGCACGAAGGGTCGCTGTTGCTGTGGGTGCTGATGCTCACCGGCTGGACATTCGCCGTGGCGGTGCTGAGCCGCCACCTGCCGCTCGACGTCGCCGCGCGCGTTCTGGCGGTGATGGGCCTGATCGGCGTCGGCTTCTACCTGTTCATGCTGGTTACTTCCAATCCGTTCGACCGCCTGTCGCCGCCGGCTGCCGAGGGGCGTGACCTCAATCCGCTGCTGCAGGACCCGGGAATGATCTACCACCCGCCGATGCTCTACATGGGCTACGTCGGCTTCTCGGTGGCTTTTGCCTTT
>DASUDU010000075.1:0-2088 GCA_036275435.1 Usitatibacteraceae bacterium
CAGGGTTGCGCCCAGCGAGGCGCTGGTCGGATTGAAGCGCCGCTCGCGCGCAACGCCAAACCGGCCGTTGCCGCCTCCCGTGTCGCCCGACGAGGCGACGCGGTTCTGCTCCTGGCGCAGCCCCAGGCTCCACTTGATCGCGCCGGTGGTCAGCTCCTCGAACAGGAACACCGCGCGGTTGCGGCTCTCGGTGGCCGGGACGAAGGCCTCCTCGCCCAGCGCCGAGAAGCGCGAGCGATCACCCTGCACGCCAACCACGCCGGCGAGCGGCCCGAGGGCGCGATGCCGGGCTTCGATGCGCAGGTCGCTGCCGCTGCTGTCGAAGATCGTGCCCGCCGTGCTGCCTTCGAATTCGGTGTGTCGGTACACGGTATGCCCGGCGCGCAGGCTGAACGACTCGAAGGCGGCACCGGCTGCCGGCCGCCATTCGGACTCGAAGGCGGTGCGCGACTGGCGCATGTCGATGCGCACGTCCGGTTCCGCGACGGTGCCGTATTGGCTGCGGTGCTCCGAGCGCGAGATGCCGGCATAGCCCCAGTCCGCGGCCGCCGAAATGCCGATTGCGCCGCCTTTGCTGTCGCCGGCCGAATTGACGATGCGCTTGCCTCGCCCCGCCGCGGACGGCACGGCGTAATCCGCCGTTTCCCGGGTGGCCCCGTCCGCGTGAATGGCGAACAGGCCGTTGCCGGCATCCAGCGCCGCAGACAACCCGTTCTCGCGCTCGGCGCCGCCGCTGCGCGCCTCGACGATCGCCCCGCTGCCGGAGAGCGGCTCGCGCGCCACGCGCCGGTCGATGATGTTGACCACGCCGCCGATGGCGGTGCCGCCATAGAGCAGCGCCGCCGGCCCGCGCAGCACCTCGACGCGCTCCACCGCCAGCGGATCAATCGCCGGGCTGTGGTCAAAGCTCAGGCTGGAGGCGTCGAAGGACGCGCCGAAGTTGGACAGGATGCGCACGCGGTCTCCGTCGAGGCCGCGGATGATCGGCCGCCCGGAATTCGGGCCGAAAAAGGTCGACGACACGCCTGCCAGGCCGGCCAGCGTATCGCCGAGCGAACCGGCGCGCCGCAGGAGCATCTCCTCGTCCTTGAGCACCGAAACCGGCGCGACGAAGTCCTTGTCCCGGAGCGGATTGCCGGTGACGACAAGCGGATCGAGCTTCTTCGGCTCGGCCGCGGCAAGCAGGTCGACCGGGTCGGCCTGCGCGGTGGCCGCGCTTAATGTGCAAAGCGCAACGGCAAACGCCGGCGCGTGAAAACGATGTCGCATCAAAAACCCCTGTGGTTGAACAACGAACAGGCAGTCGCCGTGGTGGGCGATTGCGGCCGGCGTTCAGTTCAGGGGCGGGGCGCGGGCGAGGTAGCGGTGGTTCGATGCCCGGCTGTACCGACTCGCCGGGGCCGGCGAGACCCGTTGCGCGGATGCATCGACGCCGATCACGCCGTAGGGCATGCCGGTCTGGCGCTCGGCGGCAAACACCGCCTCCCAGTCGTCGCAGTCCTTCCCGGAGGTGTGGCCGAACGGGCTGGATTCAACCGGGGTGCTGGCCACGGTCTGCAAGGCCGGGTCCGCACTCCCCCATTCGAGCGCGCGCGAAACCTCTTCAGCTTCCAGGACCTTCGCGTGGCGCACCTGCGCGAGACCGGCTGCAGCCTTGGCGGGCGCGGAAGCTTCGTTTCCTGGCGCGTGCAAAACGCGGTGCAGCGGCACCATCGCGGCGGCAAACAGCAGCGCGCCCAGCAGCGCCAGCGCGACAGCGCGGCTGAAGGAAAGGGTGCCAGATTCCGGAGAGGTGTCAGATGTCATGGGTGTGCGATCTGGGCCTATTTTAGCAAGGGCCTTCCGGCGGGCGCAGTGAACTACCGCATACAGTCGGACGCGTGACAGAATGCTGACATGACCGGGATCAACGCGCCCCAACACGCATCCGGCACGCTGGCCGGCGTGCGGGTCATCGAGTTCGCCGGCATCGGCCCCTGCCCGCTGGCCGGCATGCTGCTTGCAGACATGGGCGCCGATGTCATCGTCATCGACCGGGCGCCCGCAAAGCCGGGCGCGCCGCGCAATGCCATGAACCGCGGCAAGCGT
>DASUDU010000076.1:0-3680 GCA_036275435.1 Usitatibacteraceae bacterium
CTGGCGCGCCTTCCGCGAGTCGATCTGGGGCCTGCTGCTGATCTTCATCGTCATGGGCGGCATCTATTCGGGCCTGTTCACGCCGACCGAAGCGGCGGCGATGAGCGCGGTGTGGGCCTTCATCACGGCGGTGTTCATCTATAAGGACCTGGGGTTCAAGGACGTGCCGCGCGTGCTGCTCTCGTCGGCCAACATGAGTGCGATGCTCCTCTACATCATCACCAACGCGGTGCTGTTCTCGTTCCTGATGACCCACGAGAACATCCCGCAAGCGATGGCCGATGCGATGATCGGCACCGGTGTGGGCGTGATCGGCTTCCTGATCATCGCCAACCTGCTGTTGCTGGCGGCGGGCAACTTCATGGAGCCCAGCTCGATCGTGCTGATCCTGGCGCCAATCCTCTTCCCCATCGCCATGAAGTTGGGCATCGACCCGGTACACTTCGGAATCATCATGGTGGTAAACATGGAAGTTGGCATGTGCCACCCGCCGGTGGGCCTGAATCTTTATGTGGCCTCGGGTATCACCAAGATGGGGATCACCGAATTGACCATCGCGACCTGGCCGTGGCTGGTCACCATGCTGGTGTTCCTGGTGATCGTCACCTACTGGCCGACGATGTCGATCTGGCTGCCGAAGACGCTGGGCATGATGTAGCGCTGCTGCGGCAAGTCTGGAGAAGGAAGCGAAAAGGCCGCCTCAACAGCGGCCTTTTCCATGCAGGCTAGGCTTTGCCGAAACGGCTGCGCCACCACGCGCGCGCCGCGTCCTTCAGCGCCTTGGTCCGCGCCTTCATCCACTGGTAGCTGGGCATCTCGCGCACGTAGGCGTAGAGCCTGTCCTTCCAGTGCATGAACACCGTATAGGCGCGGTTGAACCAGGAAATCGACATCAGCGCCGGCCTGGTCAGCGAGAAGATGCGCGCGAGGAACGCCGTGCCGATCAGCTTGGCGACGATGAATACCGCCACACCGTACAGCTTGTGGCCGTGGGCAATGAGGTAGAGCGCGGCAAACTTGAACGGCAGCAGGGTCAGTCCCGGCACGGCGAAGGCGATCAGCGCGGCATAGGGCGGCAGCTTGGAAACCTGCGTTTCCAGCCAGTGGATTGGCGGCAGGCGACCTGCCCAGCGCATCAAGGCGAGGATCGAATCCCACACCCATTCCTCGAGGAAGATCCAGATCGCCAGCGGCACCGTGGCGATGCTGCGCAGCAGGCGGTGTGGCCAGGTGGCGGTTTCGGGGCCGGGCTCCTGCGCGGCAGGGCCGGGTTGCGCGGGGTCTTGCATGAGGGCCACTATACCGTGTCGCCGGGAGACGGCTCCGTGCACTTCAGGGCAAAAACCCAGGACTGGCGGACGTTTCCGGGCGATTTCGGCCGGAAAGCCCCGCCGGTATTGGGGTTTGCCTCCAGCCGGCTAGTTGCCGTTCAGCGACCAGTCGTAATCCAGATGCGCGATCGGCGCCTTGCCGGCGGCAATCGCCTGCTGGTCCGCCGGGCTATCGGCCAGCAGTTTGGCGTAGCGCGCGAAATACTCTTCACGCGATTTGATGGGCGGGGTCTTGCCGTCGAATCCGGTATAGCCCGATTCCCAGTCGACCTTGAACCAGTCGAAGATCTTCGACACCTCGAGCTTGCCGTTGGCATAGCGGTTGCGCGAGCGGTCGGAGAGGAAGCGAACCGCCTGTTCCTCGAGCTGCCTGTCGAGCTTTTCCGCCGTGAAGGCCTCTTCGCGCAGCGCCGGGCAGCCGATCGAGGCGCAGTTCACCGCGTAGTGCACGCGCGGATCGTTGTAGGCGCCGGGCTTCCTCAGGGTTTCATGCTCGATGCGGTCGAGGAACGATTCCTGGCCGAACAGCTTGAAGAACTTCTTCTTCCAGCGGTTGCTGAACAAATCGTTGCCGATGTCCTTGATCGACTTCACCGGGTGGTTCTGCAGGATCAGTTCCAGCGTGAAGCCGTTGTAGGCATTGATCAGAAAGGCCATGCGCTGCGCCTTGCTCCAGCCGTTGAAATCCGTTTCGCTCACGGCGGAGAGCGAATCCAGATAGGCCTTGAGTTGCGGCTGGTCCTTCTTCAGCTCGGCGTACTTGACCTTGCTGGCCTTGCCGCCGTCGACCAGAACGACATGCTTTTTCAACAGCGCCGTGAAGGCGGCGTGCGTGTGGTCGAAAGACTGGGCGTGGGCAACGAAGGAAATCAGTGCGGCGCCGAGCAATGCCAAGAGCTTTTGGAGCATGGAACCACCTCTGGATCAGAGGTCCCCGCCTGCGCGGGGACGACAAGGAAAAGCCACGACGCATCTGAATTTTGCATTTGCGGCGATGGCGGGAAAGAGAATCAGTGGTGCGCCTGCTTCGGATACGCCGGTGTGTTGTCCGGTGCCACGACGAGTTTCACCGCTGCGCCGAGAACGCCCAAAAGACTTCCCTCGCCGCGTGTCCAGTCATTGAGCGCCCTGCCCACGGCGAGCTTGCCGATCGTGGCGGTGGAACGCTTGTACACGCCGGCCGCGAACTTGTTCGCCTCGCCCAGCGTGGGATAGGTGTGGATAGTGCCCAGAATGCCCTCCAGCCCGAAGCCGTGTTTCATGGCCGCGACAAATTCGACCAGCAAGTCGCCCGCATGCTCGCCGACGATGGTGGCGCCGAGCACTTTGTCCGAGCCTTTCGGCGTGATGACCTTGACGAAACCGTGCGCCTCGCCGTCGGCGATGGCTCGATCGAGGTCGTCGATGCCGTACACATGCACGTCGTGCGCAATGCCTTTTTCCTTTGCCTCCTGCTCGTTCAAGCCGACGCGTGCGACCTCCGGGTCGGTGAATGTCGCCCAGGGCACCACGGAAAAGTCGACGGCGAACTTTTTGAAGCGGCCGAACAGCGCGTTGACCGCGCAGTACCAGGCCATGTGCGCGGCGGTGTGGGTGAACTGATACGGCCCGGCGACGTCGCCGCAGGCGAAGATGTTCGGGTAGATCGTTTCCAGGTATTCGTTGGTCTCGACCACCCGCGTGGCCGGGATGCCGAGCTCCTCCAGCCCGTAGCCCTTGAGGTTGGCCACGCGACCGACCGCACAGAGGATTTCGTCGAAGGCGATCTTCTTTTCCTTGCCGTCGTTCTCGACGACCAGCGATTTCTCGCCGCCTTCCACGACCACGCGCAGCGCCTTGTGGTTGGTAAGCACATCCACGCCCTCGGCGCGGAACCTGGCTTCGACGATCTTCGAAACTTCGACGTCTTCGCGGATCATGATGCGCGGCATCATTTCAACTTGCGTAACCTTGGAACCGAAGCGCGCGAAGCATTGCGTGAGCTCCGAGCCGATCGGCCCGCCGCCCAGCACCACCAGGCGCTTGGGCAGCTTGCGGATGTTCCAGATGTTGTCCGAGGTCAGCGGGTTGACTTCCGCGAGGCCCGGAATCGGCGGCACGAAGGGACGCGCACCGGCGGCGATCACGATGTTCTTCGTGGTGAGTTTCTGTTTGCTGCCGTCTTCCTTGCTGATTTCCACTTCCCACGGCGTGACGATTCTGGCGCTACCTTGCACGCAGTCCACCCCAAGGCCGGTGTAGCGCTCGACCGAATCGTGCGGCTCGATGTCGTTGACGATGCGTTGCACACGCTCCATGACCTCGGCGAAATCCCATTGCGCGGAGGCCGCACTGATGCCGAATTCCTTC
>DASUDU010000077.1:0-9708 GCA_036275435.1 Usitatibacteraceae bacterium
CCCAGCTCGCACAATCGCCGATGTACGCGCCGTCCGTGTTCAACTTCTTCCGCCCCGGGTACGTGCCGGGCAACAGCCGCGTCGGGGCTTTCGGACTGGTCAACCCGGAGGCGCAGATTACCCATGAAACCTCGGTGCCGGGCTACCTCAATTTCATGCGCACCACGATCAGCACCGGCGTCGGGACCAGCAGCGGCGGCGTGCGCGACATCCAGCCGGACTACACGGCGGAATTGGCACTGGCCGGCAACCCGGATGCGCTGGTCGACCGCGTGGTCTTGCTGCTGACCGGCAGCCTGTCGACGACGACGCGCAACCGCATCCGCGACGCCGTGGCCACCGTGGCCGCGACGGACGCGCGCAATCGGGTCAACCTCGCGATCTTCCTGGTGATGGCGAGCCCCGAATACATCTTCCAAGACTAAGGGGCGACCATGATCCCGCTCAAGCAATCCCGCCGCCAGTTCCTCAAGTCCGCCGGTTCGCTGTCGATTGCCGGATCGGCGGCACCGTTTGCCTTGAACCTCGCCACCATCGGCGCGGCCGCGGCGCAATCGGTGTCCGACTACAAAGCTCTGGTTTGCCTGTTCCTGTACGGCGCCAACGACCACAACAACACGGTCATCCCGTTCGACGCGGCAAACTTCGCAGCTTATCAGGGCGCACGCGCCAGCATCGCCCGCGCGATGACCGACCTGGTGCCGCTCACGCCCTCGGCTCCGCTGGTCGGCAGCAATGCCGGCCGCGCCTTCGCCCTGCCGACGGAACTGACTCCGCTCAAATCAATCTGGGATGCCGGCAAGCTGGCGATCCTGGCCAATGTCGGGCCGTTGATCGTGCCGACCACCAAGGCGCAGTACAACGCGGCCTCGGTGCCCCTGCCGCCCAAGCTGTTTTCGCACAACGACCAGCAATCGGTCTGGCAGGCTTCGGCGCCCGAGGGCGTGCTGGCAGGCTGGGGCGGGAGGATCGGCGACCTGATGGCGGCCAACAACAGCGCGCAGATCTTCACCTGCAATTCGGTGGCCGGTGCTGCGGTCTTCATCACCGGGCAAACGACGATTGCCTACCAGCTGGGCACGTCCGGCTCAACGGCCATCACCGGCCTGAGCGGGACCCTGTTCGGTTCAACGAGCGCGGCCACGACGCTGCGCACGCTCATCACCGATGGCGGAACCAACCTGTTCACGCAGGATCTGGCGGCGACGACGCAGCGCTCGATTGACGCCAATGTCGCACTGTCCGGCGCGCTGACCGCCGCGCCCGACCTGCCGTTGCCCTCGACCCTGAGCAACAGCAACCTGGGCGCGCAGCTGCGCCTGGTGGCGCGCATGATCTCGCAGCGCAACACGCTGGGCGCCAAGCGCCAGGTGTTCTTCGTCTCCTTGGGCGGATTCGATACCCACGATGACCAAATCCCCACGCAGCCGAACCTGCATACCCAGGTCGGCAACGCGATCAAGTATTTCTACGATGCGATCAACACCTTGGGCATTGCCAATTCCGTGACCCTGTTCACCGCCTCCGATTTTGGGCGCACGCTGACCAGCAACGGCGACGGCTCCGACCACGGCTGGGGCGCGCACCATTTCATCATGGGCGGCGCCGTGCAGGGCCAGCGCTATTACGGTACCTTTCCGGTCATGGGGCTGAACAACAACGACGAGGTCGGGTCCGGCCGCCTCCTGCCCACCACCTCGGTCGATCAGTTCGCCGCGACACTGGCGCGCTGGTTCGGCGTGAGCGAATCGAACCTTGAACTGGTGGTGCCCAACATCCGCAATTTCTCGAACACCAACCTGGGGTTCATGGGCTGACGGCACGCCGCCTCAGGCGATCGTCGTTGCCGGATCGGCGTCGTTGGCCACAACGACCCGGGCCCGCCCCTCGCGCTTGGCGCGCAGCAGCGCGTGGTCGGCGCGATGCAGGACCGCGCGCAAGGTCTGCCCGTCCTCGGGAAACACGGCAATGCCCCCGGACACGGTGACGCGCGGCAATGTCTTGTTGGAAAACGCAACATCGCTTGCCGCAAGGTGGCGGGCAATGGTGCTGGCGCGCGCGAAGGCATGTTCGCGCGTCGCCCCAGGCAGGATCAGCGTGAATTCCTCGCCCCCGTAACGGCAGACGATGTCGGCGCCGCGCGTGGCCGCGCGCAGCACCTCTCCCACCACGCGCAACACCTCGTCACCGGCGGCATGGCCAAAGGTGTCGTTGAGTTTCTTGAAGTGGTCCAGGTCGAATTGGACGATGGCCACCGGCTGGCCGCTACGCCGCGACACCTCCTCCTCTCGCTTCAGGCTTGCTTCGAGAAAGCGCCGGTTGTGCAGCCCGGTCAAGCCGTCCTGGAGCGAGGCGGTCAGGGCAACCGCCTCGGCGGTGAGCAGCGAGTACACGAGTCCGGCCAGCGCGACGCTGAGGAGCAGCCCGCCGACGAGCAGCCAGCGCGGGGCGTTCGAGCCGCGACCGGCAAAAACCCCCTCCTTGGATTCGAAATACAGGACCCATTGGGTGGTTCCAAGGTCGATGCGCCGCAAGGCTACTTCGCTATCCGGATCTGCCTTGCGCATGGCGCGCGGCAGGCCGTCATCGTCGTACAGAACACCCTCGGCCGTGACTTGTGTTCCATCAAACAATTCGGTATCGAGCAAGGCGCGCTCGGCGCCGATCACGCTGGCCATCATTTCCGAGACGACGATCGGGCAGAACAGGTACCCTGACAGCGCGCGGCGGCGCGCCTCCGGGCTGCCCGGATCGCCGCCGCCGGCATACAGCGGATGAAACAGCGCAAAGCCGGGAACCATCTTGCCGCTTTCATCGCGCCACATCACCTTGCGGCTCATGACGGCGCGCCCGGATTCGGCGGCTGCCCGCATGATTGCGGGAAAGCCCGGGATCCCGAGCAGGTCCATTCCGAGGAACACGCGCGCGGCGGGTGCGGCAGATCCGAGCCATTGCACGGGGATGACCTCTTCGCGGCCCGGCGGCGCGTGCACGCGGTATTCGGCATCAAGGGTTCGCTGCATCGTTTCGACGTGGCGCTGCAGGTCCCGCGCCGGCACGCGCATCGCCACATGCACGCCGCGAATCGCCGGGTACAGGTCGTGCACCTCCGCACGCCGGAAATAGAGCTGCCAATCCGCTGCGGTGAGGTTTTTCGCCGAATCGAAAAACGCCGCACCCGAATGCACCACCAGTTCGTAATTGCGCAGGCGCTCAAGGATGGTCCGTTCGACCCGCAAGGCCTGCTCGGTAAAGGCGCGCATTCCTGCCGCGCGCGCCGAAAGCTGGCTGACTTCCCAAGCCAGCGCCGTCGCGCCCAAGGCCAGCAGGAAGACCACGAGGGAAATGGCCAGTCTGCGCGTCGCGAAACCGGCCGCCTTCTTCAACATCGTTTCTTTACGCGACGGCTTCACGATCAGGCCCGGCTGGCGAGGCGGCGATGCAACTATTTAACCAGCAGCAACAGCAACACCAGCAGCCACCATGGCTGCGACTTGACTTCCAGAGTCTGTGCGCCGCTGTAGGGGCCGATAAATCCATCCGGATCGATGGCGCGATATCGCATGTAGTACATCCCGGCCGACGTCGGCTTGTCCACGGTAATTGTCGGCTGGTCGAGCCGCTGGCTGGCCACCAGGTCCGCAAATGCGGCATCGCGCGCCAGTTGGAAATCGAAGACCTGTCCGGGTTCCGCACCCCAGGAAAAACGCACGCGCCCACCTTCCTCCTTGGGCGGATCGGGCGGTTTCGGCAGGGCCTTGAGCACGAACGACTGCGCGTCGCCATAGGGGCCGCGATCGCCATCGGCGCGAGTGCTGGCGACGCGCCAAAAGTAATCGCCGGGGCCCAATTCAACGGAGCGCTGCGTCGCCGCAATGCCAGCCTCGTCGAGCAGCAAGCGCGTAAATCGGGAATCGCTCGCCACCTGGATGCGGTAGCTGGCCGCTTCGAGCGCACTCGACCAGGTCAACTGGACCGGGCCGGCCGAAGACTTGTGACGGTCGGCCGGTGCGGAGAGGAAGGGCGGCTCCGGGCGCGCCTTGAGCCGGAACGGCAGCACGCGATCCTCGCCCTCGATACCGCGCGCATCGACACCGCGCACCCGAAGGAAGTAGTTGCCGTCGGGCAGGTCGCCGAATTTCGCCTCCGGCGATTTGAACATGGCGTCCTTGAGCAGGCGCTGGAACTGTGGGTCCGCGGCGATCTGACCGCGATACTGCGTGGCGCCGGCAAGGGCACTGAAGCGAAAGCGCAGCACAATGCGTTCCTGCAGGTCCACCGCAGCGGCCAGATCCGGGGCAGACAACAGCCGAACCGGGGCCGCCGCCTGGCCGGTGGCGTCCACCACCGTGCCAAAGCCGGCTTGCAATGCCAGTTCGTTCCGCGAGTCCGGAGACGCCACACCGACCACTCCCTCGAGGACTTCACCGCGCGAGCCGCCCCGCTCCGCCGCGACGCGGAATCGCGTGCCGCGCACGCCCATGTTCGAGGTTGGCGTCGTCACCTCGAAGCGGTTCGCTGCGCCGCGCTGCCTGGCCACGCCGGCTTCCAGGCGACCCGACTCCAGCGCCACGCCAGTCAACTGACTGCCCGCAACCCCGGGGATGCGCTGCGATCGAGCCAGGCGCGCCCGGCTATTCGATTGCACGACAATGGTCGAGCCATCCGCCAGTTCGAGCGTTGCGAATCCATCCGCGCCAGTCTTGAGCGACGTGCCCTCAGCGACGAAGGAATCTGCCTTGAGCGCAGCGACGCCCGATTCGACCGGGCCGTGGACCGAGCGCACTTTCGCCGGCGACGGCTCGGTGCGCATCATCGACAAGGGAATGCGAATCGGCGTGCCCGGCCGGATGCGCGTCGGATCGGCGATGCGGTTCAGTCTTTGCAACGGTTGCCACCGTTCCGGCTGCGCAAGGTACTTTGCGGCAAGCCCGACCAGCGTGTCGCCGTCAACCGCAAGATGGGTGAAATGCTCGTCGGCCAATGCAGGGGCGGCCGGGCCCAGCAAGGCAGGAGCCAATACGCAAATCGCCAGCAACCGCGCCGATGTCATCATCGCATCCCCCATTCGTCATCCGGATATTCGCGGCGCGACGCACCGACCGTGCCGATTCTGCCCGATTTTCACGCGGTGAAGATCGCCCCGGCCGCAACCGATTCCGCACGGCGGTACAGCCCGCCGTTTTCGGTTGCCATGAACTTGTCAAAGGGCACTTCTTCCTGCTTGAGGAACCCTTTGGCAGGCAGGCTTCCGTCGCGCACCATTTCGACGACGGCGCAAAGGCTCGCCGCCGTAGTCCAGGAAATCGAACGCCAGGCCTTGCCGTCCAGCGTCATCGCCGGGTAGGCGCGGACGAATTCCTCGCGCGAGAGACGGCCGTCCCTTTGGCCCTCGACGGCGGCGTGAACGAACACGACGTCCTCGTCGACTGCCGGCAGGGCATTCTTGAGCAGCTTGTTGGCCAGCTCGCGGTCGTTGCGCAGATACATCTCGTTCAACAGGAAACGCATCAACTCGCAGTGTCCCGGATAACGCATGGTCTTGTAGTTGAGCTCCTGCACCTTGCCCAGGTAGGTCTCGCACATGGTTCCCAGGCCGCCCGAGGTGGTGAACGACTCAAGCATCAGCCCGTGCACGAGGATCGTCTCCAGCCCCTCGAGCGCCGGAACCATCTGCGCACGGCCGTTGCGGATCACCTCGCAGTCGTTGATGTATTCGTTGATCACGCCCTCGGGAGACCAGTTGAGCGCATAGCCGAGCTTGCCGCGCGGGTGCTGCGGCAAGGCGCCGACGCGCAATTCGATCGAGCGCAGCGCGTCAAAGCGCCGCGCCAGGTCGGCGCCGACGATACCGATGAACCCGGGCGCAAGGCCGCACTGCGGCGCCATCACGCCCTCTGCGCTGACGGCCATCTCGCGGATCGCCTTGGTCGTCGGGACGTCCTCGGTCAGGTCGAAGTAATGCATGCCGTTGCCGTGGGCAATGCGCGCAACATCCACGTTCAGGTGGAACGGCAGGCAGGACACCACCGCATCGTGGCCCTTGAGCGCCTCGGCAACAACGTTTCGATCGGAAACATTGCGCTGTTCGGCGCGAAACGGCAATCCCTGCTGGGCTGCCATGTCGTAACCGGTAATCGAAAAACCCGAGCGCGTCAGCAGCGTTCCCACCAGGCTACCGACCTTGCCCAAACCGAGCACCACCACCTTGTTCAACGCCGCAGCCAAGACACTCTCCTTATCCGAAAAAACAAAAAGACGCCGCAGCAGTCGTCGGGACCGCGCGGCGCCATGTCATGGGACCGATTATAGGACAGCATTGCGAAGGGCAACGAAACTCCAGAACCGGCGCGGCTTTCCAGCCACTTTTGCCCGGAAAGCCGCACCAGTACTGGAGTTTTTCGGTTCCTCGAATTCGTCTCGGCCCCGCTAAACTGGCAAGCCGAATACCTGCAGCCTGCTCCCCGGAGACGAAAGAACGCAATGAAATACCTGCACACCATGGTCCGCGTCAGCGACCTCGACCAGTCGCTGGATTTTTACTGCAACAAACTGGGGCTGGTGTTGACGCGGCGCAAGGACGATCCGAAAGGACGCTATACGCTGGCGTTTGTCAGCGCGCCGGGAGACGAATCGGCCGCGATCGAACTGACCTGGAACTGGGATCCCGAGGATTTGGGCAGCGCGCGCAACTTCGGCCACATTGCCTATGCCGTCGATGACATCTACGCACTGTGCAGGAAACTCATGGACGCCGGCGTGGTCATCAACCGCCCGCCGCGCGACGGACGCATGGCCTTTGTCCGTTCACCCGACCGGATTTCAATCGAGTTGCTGCAACGCGGCGAGCCACTGCCGCCCCAGGAGCCCTGGCTGTCGATGAAGAACACCGGCGTCTGGTAACCGAAACCCCAACAACAACACCGTGAATCGCGAGGAACAACATGCTGATCGGCGTCCCCAAGGAAATCAAGAACCACGAGTACCGCGTCGGCCTTACGCCCTCGTCGGTGCGCGAGCTGACCTCACACGGCCACGAGGTGGTGGTCGAGCACAATGCCGGCGGCGGAATCGGCGCGGCGGACCACGTCTACGAAAAGGCCGGCGCGAAAATCTCGTCGAGCGCGGCGGACATCTTCTCGCGCGCCGACATGATTGTGAAGGTCAAGGAGCCGCAGGCAGTGGAACGGGCGATGCTCAGGCCCGGGCAGGTGCTGTTCACCTACCTTCACCTGGCTCCCGATCCCGACCAGTGCAATGACCTGATCAAGAGCAGCGCGATCTGCATCGCCTATGAGACCGTCACGCAGCCGGGCGGTGGCTTGCCATTGCTGGCGCCCATGTCGGAAGTTGCCGGCCGCATGTCGATCCAGGCCGGCGCGCACTCGCTCGAGCGCGCGCACGGCGGCATGGGCGTGCTGCTGGGCGGAGTCGCCGGCGTTCCCCCGGCCAAGATCGTCATCCTCGGTGCCGGCGTGGTCGGCACCAATGCCGCGCAAATGGCGGTGGGCACCGGAGCGATCGTGGTGGTGATCGATCGCAGCATCGACGCGCTCAGAAAGATCGACCGCATGTTCAACGGCCGTGTCATCACCGTGTTTTCCAATCGCGACAACGTCGAGCAGCATGTGCTGTCGGCAGACCTGGTGATCGGCGGCGTGCTGATCCCCGGCGCCTATGCGCCACGGCTGATCACCCGCGACATGATCGGCGCCATGAAGCCGGGCAGCGTGATTGTCGACGTGGCGATCGATCAAGGCGGCTGCGCCGAGACCTCGCGCCCGACCACGCACGCCGAGCCGACCTACGTGGTTGACAAGGTGGTGCACTACTGCGTGGCCAACATGCCCGGCGGCGTGCCGCGCACCTCGACCTACGCGCTCAACAACGCCACCTTGCCATTCACGCTTGCGCTGGCCGAGCACGGCTGGAAAAAGGCGCTGCAGGCAGACCCACACCTGCTCAACGGCCTGAACGTCTTCAAGGGCAAGGTGACCTGCCGGGAGGTCGCCGAGGCACTGGGGCACGCGTATGTGCCGGCGGCGGAGGCGATCGCGGCCAATTGATCGAGGGAATCGGGCGCCATCCAGCGAACTTGGCATTGGGACCCGGATTTCTCGATGCGCATTGCCGCCCGCAATGGGCGTCAATGGTCGGGCTATAATTCGCGCTCGCCGCGCCGGAGAGGTGGATGAGCGGTTTAAGTCACACGCCTGGAAAGCGTGCGTAGGTTAATAGCCTACCGCGGGTTCGAATCCCGCCCTCTCCGCCAAGAAAAATGGCCCCGCAGGGGCCGTTTTTTTGCTGGACGGGGGTGTGATGAGAACCCGCCCCGGGTTCGTCTAAGAACATGCCAGTGGCATGTTCTTGGACGCGCGACGCGCGGTCGCGCTGCGATGTCAGGATCGGCTCTTGCCGAGCCTGACACAATCCCGCCCCGGGGCCGACCGACACTTCGCCGCCTGCATGCGGCTCAGGTTCGGCCGGCAGGCCAATGTCCGCAGCGACATTGGCCTGCCCGGCTCCAATCAAGAAAACCCGCGAACCTACTTTCTGGAAAAAAACAGCCACCGAAACGAAAACAGCTGCCGCGAAAACAGCACCATCAGCAGCACCACCATGCCCAGATGCACCGGCCACAGTCCGACCCACGGCGAAATCACCCCTTGCGCGGTCCAGTTCTGGAACACGGTGAACATCTGGTAATAGATGAAAAAGACCAGCACCGCAACGATCAGATTTACCGAGGCACCCGAGCGCGGGTTGACGAACGACAGGGGAATTGCCAGCAGGGCCAGCACCAGGGCAGCGATCGGCAGGGCCACACGCCAATGCAATTCCGCAATGCGCTCCGCGTTCGGCTCGGTCAAGAGCACCCAGCTGGAAGTCTGGCGCACGGAAGGATCGCCGGCCTTTTCCTCGCGACCCTTGACCAGCATCTTCTGGCGTTCGAAGTCGACGATGCGAAAATCGAGCTGCCCCGGCGTGCCCTCATACCGACGCCCGTTGAGCAGCACCAGGAACTTATCGCCGCTCGGATCGGTTTCCTGGTAACCCTTTTCGGCGACCACCACACCCGAGCGTCCGCTTTGCGAATACTGCACGAACACGTTGTTGACGACGCTGTCGCGGTCCGAGGTCTTGTCGACGAAAAAGACCTGGTTTGCCCCGCGCGACTCGATGAAGCTCCCGGGAGTCAGGCGCGACACGTCGTCCTTGCTGCGCAGCATGCGCTGGTATTCCCCGCTCTCCTGCAGGGCCCACGGCGTCAGAAACAGGCTCAGCAAGCCGGTCAGGCCCGCGATCGGCAGCGCGAAGCTGAGCACCGGGCGGATCCATGCGGCGATCGACAGGCCCGAGGAAAACCACACCGGCATTTCACTGTCGCGGTAGCTTCGCGACAGCGCCAACAGCACCGCGATGAACAGCGCCAGCGTCAGCAGCACCGGCAGGTAGCCGAGCAGCGCAAAGCCGAGCAGCGCGACGACGGCCTCGGGTTCGATTGCCCCTCCGGCCGCCTTGCGCAGGAACACGATCATCTGCTGGACCACCATGATGGCCACCAGAACGGCCACCACCGCTCCGGCAATGGCGGAGAACTCACGCGTGATCGAACGCTGGAAAATGCTCACGAAGGGTCGATGGTTCTTTGACGGGTACCCTGCATTGCGGCGATAATTGCGGTTTATCCGCGCCGGTTCCAAATCG
>DASUDU010000078.1:0-6955 GCA_036275435.1 Usitatibacteraceae bacterium
AGGGCGTCGTTCTCCTCGCCGAAGTGGATCAGTTCGGCCAGCTTGTGTTCAAGCAGGCGCGCCTTCTCGCGCGTGGCGATGAGCTGCCGCTCGGGAATCGACACGGTGCGCCCGCCATGCGGATGCGCCACGTTGAGCTGCAGCAGGATGTCGACGTGGTGCTCGAAAAAATCGGGCTGCGATCGCAGGAATTCGGCGACTTCCTCGGCGGACAATTGCGGGGCATTCGACACGGTGGATTAGTCCTCTGTTAAGTGGATTTCGCCGGTAAAGACCGTTGCGGTGGCGCCGCGCATCCAGACCGGATGCGACGGTCCGTCCCAGCGCACCGCGAGGACACCGCCGCGCGTGTGCACTTCGACGTTGGCCTCGAGCAGTCCCCAGCGGATGCCGGCGACGACGGCGGCACAGGCGCCGGTGCCGCAGGCCAGGGTTTCGCCGGCGCCGCGCTCCCAGACCCGTAAGCGGATGCGATCGCGCGACAGCACCTGCATGAATCCGGCGTTGGCGCGGTTTGCAAAGCGTGCGTGGCGCTCGATCGCCGGGCCCTGGCTGGCAACCGGAGCGGCATCGACATCGTCGACCCGTTGCACGGCGTGCGGATTGCCCATCGACAGCGCGGCGATACGCAACTCGCGGCCCCCGACCTCGAGCGCGTAGTCGATCTGCTCGTCGGGCGCATCAAACGGGATTGCCGGCGGCGCGAACCGCGGCGCGCCCATGTTGACCGAAACCGTGCCGTCCGCCTCGAGCGTCGGCTCGATGATCCCGGCGCGCGTCTCGACGCGGATCGTCGACTTGGCGGTCAGGCCCTGCTCGTTGACGAAGCGCACGAAGCAGCGCGCGCCGTTGCCGCACTGCTCGACTTCGCCGCCGTCGGCGTTGAAGATGCGGTAGCGAAAATCACAGTCCGCAAGCGTCGGTTTCTCGACCAGCAGCACCTGGTCGCAGCCGATGCCGAAATGGCGGTCGGCAATGCGGCGGACCTGCGCGGGGCTGAGGGAGAGCGTGCGGGACACCCCATCGAGCATGACGAAGTCGTTTCCCTGGCCATGCATCTTGGTAAAGCGAAGTTGCAAAATTACTCGGGCGTGTAGATGAAGGGGCTGTCCTGCAGGTTCGGGTCCTTTTCGATTTCGGTGCACTCCTCGACGTTCATCGCCGGCGGCTCGCTGGCCGGATTGCGCACTGAGGAACGGAACTCGGGATCGGAAATGGCCTGCTTGACGGCGTACTCGCAAGCGGAATCGGCGGATTCGGACTGCACGTAGACGGTCTTGAGGAACCCGAACCAGCCTTCCTTGCCTTCCCGATGCAGCAGGAAGTGTTCACCGCGCAGCAACACCTGGAACTGAGCCATCTTCGAGCCTCCTTGCGCACCTTCGGGCAGGTCGCTGCATTTTACTCATAAAAGCCCGGCTCCCCGGGGGGCCGGGTCTTGAAGCGCTTGTGCACCCAGAAGTACTGGTCGGGCGCCTCGCGGACGCGCTCCTCGAGGAACGCGTTCATGCGCCGCGCGTCGGCCACATCGTCGCCAGACGGAAAGTTCTCCCAGGCCGGGTAAAAGCGAGCGTCGTAGCCGGAATCGGTCTGCGTGGCGATCATCGGCACGACCTTCGCGCCGCTGCTCGCGCACAGGCGCGACAGCGTGGTGATGGTGGCCGTCTTGACGCCGAAGAAATCGACGAAGACCGCATCGCGCGCCCCGAAGTCCATGTCCGGAAGATAAAAGAACGGTCGCCTGGCTTTCAATCCCTTGAGCACGGGACGCAGGCCCTGCTGGCGCGTCACCAGCTCGGCATCGGCATAGCGCTTGCGCGCGCGGCGCAGGGCGGCATCGAACACCTTGTTCTTCTGCGCCGAATACATCGCGAAGGCCTCGGGAATCGCATGCGAAAACGCCGCGCCGCCGAAATCGAGTCCGGAAAAATGCGGCACCAGAAGGATCACCGGCGCCTTTCCGCGCAGCGCTTCCATGTGGTGGAAATCCACCATGCGGATGCGCGAGAGCGCCGTCTCGACCGGCGCATACCAGAGCCAGCCCAGGTCAAGCGCGGAGCTGGCCAGGCGCTCGAAGACACGCCGGCCGATCGCCACGCGCTCGCCCTCACTGAGTTCAGGAAAACAGGCGCGCAGATTGGTCAGCGTCACGCGCCGCCTGCCGAAGCGGAACAGCAAGCGGCCCAGCGTGCGGCCGATCGCGCGCACCCAAGGCATGGGCAGCCAGCGCAGGCACCAGAGCAGGAACAGGACGAGGCGCATCGGTCAGGAGTTTGCGGTGGGCCGCGCGGGCGCACCGGCCGGTTGTTTGAAGCGATTGTAGGCCCACAGGTACTGCGCCGGCGCCATGCCGATCAGGCGCTCGACCATCGCATTGGTCTGTCGCGCGGCCAGCACCCGGTCCTCGGCGTACGGTGCGTCCATCGGCTCGATGTGTACGCGATAGCCGCCGGCGAGGCGCTCGGCGAAGAAAAACAGCACGGCCGCGCCGGTCGAGTGCGCCAGCCGCGGCAAGAGCGTCATGGTGAAGGCCGGTTCGCCGAGGAAATCCACCCAGACGCCGTCGCCGCCCTGTTCGGCTGCGGGCACCTGGTCGGGCAGGATGACGACATTGCCGCCGTGCTTGAGCGTGCGTAGCAGCTCGCGCACACCGCGCGCATCGGCGCTGGCGGTGCGGCCCTCGCCGCGCACCCGGCCGGCCTGCATCAGGGGCGCGAGCCATTCCTGCTTGGGCGGGCGATACAGCGCAAGAACCGGAATGCGGCTTTCCAGATATCGGCCGGCGATGTCATAGCAACCCAGGTGCGGCGTGACAAACAAGACGCCGCGGCCGGCTTTGAGCGCATGCTCGGCGTGCTCCCAGCCGGTGCAGGAAACGATCAGGCGGTAGATCGACTCGCGCGGTGCGCACCAGGCGATCGCCAGTTCGGTGAGCCCCTGCCCCTGCGCGGCGATGGCGGCGCGCTCGAGCCCGGGCGCCGGAGGCACCTTCGCAAAGGCACGGTAGCGCGCGAGGTTCTCGCGCACCGTGCGCCGGTGGCGCGGCGACAGCAGCCAGGCCAGCCAGCCGAGCAAGGTGCCGAGCGCGCGGTTGGCCGCGAGGGGCAGCTTGGCCAGCAACTGGAAGCACAGGCGCAGCGCGTGGCTGATCACGAGGTCAGATTCCCCTCGCGGCGCAGGACGTGACGGATTGCACTGCGGCAAGAATGCGGCATCTGCTAGAATTCACGGCTATTTTTTGCGCCCCGGCGCGACCCAAGGTCCGGCAGCCTGCGTTACCCGCCGGCCCAACACCAGCGAAGGCCCAGTCATGACCGATTTCCTGTTTACGTCCGAATCCGTATCCGAAGGCCATCCCGACAAGGTGGCCGACCAGGTTTCCGATTCGATTCTCGACGCGATTCTAGCCCAGGACCCCCGGTCCCGCGTTGCTGCGGAGACGCTGTGCAATACCGGCCTGGTGGTGCTGGCCGGGGAAATCACCACCAACGCCAACGTCGATTACATCGGCGTGGCGCGCGAGGCGATCAAGCGCATCGGCTACGACAACACCGAGTACGGCATCGACTACAAGGGCTGCGCGGTGATGGTCTGCTACGACAAGCAGAGCCCGGACATCGCACAGGGCGTTGACCAGGCCCACGATGACGGCCTCGACCAGGGCGCCGGCGACCAGGGCCTGATGTTCGGCTATGCCTGCGACGAGACCAGCGTGCTGATGCCCGCGCCGATCTACTACGCGCACCGCCTGGTGCAGCGCCAGTCCGAGTTGCGCCGCGACGGCCGCCTGCCCTGGCTCCGGCCGGACGCGAAGTCGCAGGTGACAATGCGTTACCTCGACGGCAAACCGCATTCGATCGACACCGTGGTGCTTTCCACCCAGCACAGCCCGGAGATGTCCGACGGCAAGCTGATGAAGAAGGCGGCGATCGAGGCGGTAATCGAGGACATCATCAAGCCGGTGCTGCCCAAGGAGTGGCTGCAGAACACCCGCTACCTGGTCAATCCGACCGGGCGCTTCGTCATCGGCGGGCCGCAGGGCGACTGCGGCCTGACCGGCCGCAAGATCATCGTCGACACCTACGGCGGCGCCTGCCCGCACGGCGGTGGCGCGTTTTCCGGCAAGGACCCGTCCAAGGTCGACCGCTCGGCCGCCTACGCGGCGCGCTATGTGGCGAAAAACGTCGTGGCGGCGGGCCTGGCGCGGCAGTGCCAGGTCCAGGTGGCCTACGCCATTGGCGTGGCCCGGCCGATGAACATCACGGTCTACACCGAGGGCACCGGCATCATGCCCGACGAGAAGATCGCCGAGCTGGTCGCCAAGCATTTCGACCTGCGCCCGCGCGGCATCGTCAAGATGCTTGACCTGTTGCGCCCGATTTACGCCAAGACCGCTGCCTACGGGCATTTCGGCCGCGAAGAGCCGGAATTCACCTGGGAAGCGACCGATCGCGCGGAGCTGCTGCGCGATGCGGCGGGCCTGAAGGGCGAGGCGAAGAAAGTGGCGTTGCCGGCCGAGTAAATCGGCGTATAATTGCCTCTTCCGAGGAGCGTTGCGAGGCGGTGGCCGACAGGCGAACCGTCCCAGGCTCGGAACGAATCAAACGGCGCTCGCATTCACCCGAATGCGGGCGTTTTTCTTTTTGTGCCCGCGAAACGCAAATTTCGCCAGGAGTCCACCATGAACGCAGTATTGAAACCGCAGAACCTGATCGAGGGCGACTATGTGGTCGCCGACCTGAAGCTGGCCGAATGGGGCCGCAAGGAAATCCGCATCGCCGAGACCGAAATGCCCGGCCTGATGGCGATCCGCGAGGAATACGCAGCGGCCCAGCCGCTCAAGGGCGCGCGCATCACCGGTTCGCTGCACATGACCATCCAGACCGCCGTGCTGATCCAGACGCTGGAGGCGCTGGGCGCCCAGGTGCGCTGGGCCTCGTGCAACATCTTTTCCACGCAGGATCATGCTGCCGCGGCGATCGCCGCCAACGGCACGCCGGTGTTTGCGGTCAAGGGCGAGTCGCTCGAACAGTACTGGGACTACACGCACCGCATCTTCGAGTGGAAGGACGGCGGCTATTCGAACATGATCCTCGACGACGGCGGCGACGCCACGCTGCTGTTGCACCTGGGCACGCGCGCCGAAACCGACCTTTCGGTGCTGGCCAATCCGGGTTCCGAGGAGGAGCGCATCCTGTTCGCCGCGATCAAGGCGCAATTGGCCAGGGACCCGCACTGGTATTCGCTGCGCCTGAAAGCCGTCAAGGGCGTCACCGAGGAAACCACCACCGGCGTCAAGCGCCTCTACCAGATGGCCAAGGAAGGCAAGCTCGCCTTCCCGGCGATCAACGTCAACGATTCGGTGACCAAGAGCAAGTTCGACAACCTGTACGGCTGCCGCGAGTCGCTCGTCGACGGCATCAAGCGCGCCACCGACGTGATGGTCGCCGGCAAGATCGCTGTCGTCGCGGGCTATGGCGACGTCGGCAAGGGCTCGGCGCAGGCGCTGCGCGCACTCTCGGCGCAGGTGTGGGTCACCGAGATCGACCCGATCTGCGCGCTGCAGGCGGCGATGGAAGGCTATCGCGTGGTCACCATGGATTACGCGGCCGACAAGGCCGACATCTTCGTCACCGCCACCGGCAACTACCATGTCATCACCCACGACCACATGGCGAAGATGAAGGACCAGGCCATCGTCTGCAACATCGGCCACTTCGACAACGAGATCGACATCGCCTCGGTCGAAAAATACCAGTGGGAGGAAATCAAGCCGCAGGTCGACCACGTGATCTTCCCCAATGGCAAGCGCATCATCATCCTAGCCAAGGGCCGTCTGGTGAATCTGGGCTGCGGCACGGGGCATCCGTCGTATGTGATGTCGTCCTCGTTCGCCAACCAGACCATCGCGCAGATCGAACTGTTTACCAACACGGCGAACTACCCGGTCGGCGTCTACACGCTGCCCAAGCACCTCGACGAAAAGGTCGCGCGCCTGCAACTGAAAAAGCTCAACGCGCAATTGACCACGCTGACCGACCAGCAGGCCGCATACATCCAGGTGTCGAAGCAGGGGCCGTACAAGCCCGATTCCTATCGCTATTGAGCCCTTGCGCCGGGGTGCGTGGGCGGTTCCCGGACCGGCAAGCCGCTGCGCATCCTGCGGCTTGCCGGACGATCGATGGGTCGGCTGATCGGAGCGTTGGCATTCCATGACTGATACACGCAACTTTTCCTTCGAGTTTTTCCCGCCCAAGACTCCCGAAGGTGCCGCGAAGCTGCGCGACACGGTGCGCCAGCTCGGACAGTTCAAGCCCTCGTTCTTTTCCGTGACCTTCGGTGCCGGCGGCTCGACGCAAGAGGGCACCCTGAAGACGATCCTGGAGATCCGCGCGGCCGGCCACCACGGCGCGCCGCACATTTCCTGCATCGGCTCGACCAGGGAAAGCATCCGCCACACCATCCACGCGTACAAAGACGCCGGCATCCGCCACACCGTGGCGCTGCGCGGCGACCTGCCCTCGGGCATGGCGGTGGCCGGGGAGTTTCGCCACGCCTGCGACCTGGTGGAATTCATCCGCGCCGAGACCGGCGGGCACTTCCACATCGAGGTCGCCGCCTACCCGGAGTACCACCCGCAGGCGCGCAGCGCGCAGGAAGACCTGGCCAATTTCAAGCGCAAGGTCGAGGCCGGCGCCAATTCGGCGATCACCCAGTATTTCTACAACGCCGACGCCTATTTCCATTTCGTCGACGAAGTGCGCGCGATTGGCGTGAATGTGCCGATCGTTCCCGGGATCATGCCGATCGCCGGCTTTACCCAGCTGGCGCGCTTTTCCGACACCTGCGGTGCAGAAATCCCGCGCTGGGTGCGGCGCAAGATGGAAAGCTACGGCGACGACACCGCCTCGATCCGCGCCTTCGGCCTCGACGTGGTCACCGACCTGTGCGCGCG
>DASUDU010000079.1:0-8756 GCA_036275435.1 Usitatibacteraceae bacterium
GTCGATCCGCGCAGCGGCGAAATCCTTGATGCCGACATCGGCATGTCGGATGTGTTTGCGCGCGGCGCGCGCCGCCAGGTGATCGAGGACTTCTCGCGCCCGGCCGGCCACGCCCATGAGCACGCGCCCGCCAACGCCCTGTCTTCGCACAAGAAGCTCTCGACCTGCAACTACATGAACGAATCGGCGCACGAATTGCATTTCGCCTTCGACCTGCTCGAAGCGCGCGGCTTGGACATGGACAGCCCCGAGGCCGAGGCCGTCGCGCAGTCCTACGTCAAGGACGTGATCATGCACGAGGTCGGCCATACGCTCGGCTTCCGCCACAACTTCAAGGCCTCGACCGTGTATTCGGCCAAGCAGATCCAGGACGTCGAGTTCACGAAAAAGAACGGCATCACCACTTCGGTGATGGATTACACGCCGTTCAACATTGCCGCCAAGGGCGAAAAGCAGCCCGAGTACGGCATGTCCACGCTCGGCGCCTACGACTACTGGGTGGTCGACTACGCCTACCGGCAGATCGACGCGGCGAAGGAAACGGAGGAGCTGGCCAAGATCGCCGCGCGCTCGACCGAGCCGCAGTTGATTTACGCCACCGACGAGGACGCCGGCTACGCCACGATGTTCTACGGCATCGACCCCGAGGCCAACCGCTTCGACCTGGGTGCCGATCCGCTGGAGTACTACAAGAAGCGCCTCAAACTGTCGCGCGAATTGTGGGATCGCCTCGAAGCGCTGCAATTGAAGCCGGGCGAGAGCTATGAGCGCCTGACGCGCAGCTTCGTCGCCGGATTGAACCAAGTCGCGCGCGTGGCACCCCTGGCAGCCAAGTACGTCGGCGGCGTCAAGCACCTGCGCGATCGCGCCGGCAGCGGCCGTGCGCTTTACGAGCCGACCAGCCCGGCGCGCCAGCGCGAAGCGCTCAAGCTGGTCGCCGACGGCCTGCTCAAGGTCGACAGCTTCAAGTTCAGGCCCGAGTTCGTCTCGCGCATCGGCATCGACCACTTCGAGCGTCGCGCCAATCCGGACGTATCGATCAGCGCCGCGGTGCTGGGTACGCAACGCCAGGCGCTGGATGTGCTGCTGGCAGACAATGTCGCGCAGCGCTTGCTGGATTCGGCCGACAAGGTCGCCGATCCTTCCAAGGCATTCAAGTTGGCCGAGTTGTACGATACCGTGCAGAACGCCATCTGGAGCGAACTCAAGGCCGGTGGCGACATCAACCCGCTCAGGCGCAACCTGCAGCGCGAGCACCTGCGCCGCGTCGTCAATGCGCTGGTCAAACCGGCTCCGACGACGCCGGCCGACGCCCGGGCTTTGCAGCGCATGAACGCGCAGCAGCTCGCCGCGCAAATCAAGGCGGCGATGGGCAAGGCGGGCAACAAGGAGACCAAGGCGCATCTGGCCGAAAGCCTCGACCTGCTCAGCGAAGCCCTGAAAGCCTCGATCCAGCGCACGGTCTGATTCGGCGCAACAGACCAAGCCCCCGGGAGTGATTCCGGGGGCTTTTTTTTGACGTTCAGTCCATGGTGTACGCCGTGTCATACCCATATTGAGGACTCGAAACCGCACGACGCTTCATAGTGTCGTCCCCGCGCAGGGTGAGTTGGGGGTTTCGCGAAGCACTGCTTCGCGCCCAACGAACGCCATGGCCATGCAGGGACGTGGCGGGGACCTCTAGCTTCGCCCTTGTGGTCAAAGGCAAAACGACGTAGTCAGAGGTCCCCGCCTGCGCGGGGACGACGAAGAAATGGTCCATCCGGGTTTTCTGTGGGCGCCCCCTTTTTCAAAGGAGGCAAACACGCAAGACCTGGATGTATTCCCGGCCCACTGCAAACCGCGCCACAAACTGGTACAAAGGCAGATTCGCCAGCGGCGAAAATGGCGCAGCGGAATAATGCGGGGCGCCATTGCGCTGCCGAAATCACCATCATTAGCCACCAGAGAGGGCACCATGATCCACCCGAAGATCCACTTGATTGCCGCCGCGGTTGTCGCGGCACTGGCCAGCGCCGCCGCGAACGCGCAGGCGCCCGCCGCGCCGGCCGGCGCACCCCCCGCCGCAGGCGCGCCCGCGGCTCCCGCGGCCGCTGCACCGCGGCCGTTTGCCGACATCATCAAGGATGCCAAGCAGATGCCCGGCTTCTTTTCCGTCTGGCAAAAGGACGACAAGGTCTGGATCGAGATCAAGCCCGAGCAATTCAACACGCCGTTCTATTACCAGGTCAATTCGACCAAGGGCATCGGCGAGGCGCGCCTGTACCCGAACTGGATGCTGCGCGGGCACATCGTCGAATTCCGCAAGCACGGCAACAACGTGCAACTGATCGCCAAGAACACCCGCTTCATGGCCAAGGAGGGCACGCCGATCGCCCGTGCGGTCAAGGAAAGCTTCGCCGACAGCGTGCTTGGCATCACCAGCGTGGCCAGCGCGCCGCACCCGGAAAGGAAATCCATCCTCATCGACGCCAACGCGCTGTTCCTGGCCGACCTGCCGGGAACGGCCACGGAACTGGAATCGGCATTCCGCATTCCGTACGCCTATGACGCGCGCAATTCCGGTTTCGTCAAGGTCGGTGCCACCGAGGACATGACCACCCTGAGTGTGACCGCGCATTACGCCGTGCCGAAACTCTCTGCCCCGCCGCTCACCCCTTCGCCGGTGCCCACTCCGCCGCCGCCGTCCAACTTGATGGACAGCCGCAGTATGCTGCTTGGTTACTACTACTCGCTGTCGAAGCTGCCGGAAAAGCCGATGGCGCCGCGCATGGCCGACAGCCGCGTCGGGCATTTCGTCACCCAGCAGTGGGACTACACCACCGACTCCACGCCGTTCCCGCGCCAGTACGTGGTCAACCGCTGGCGCCTGGAAAAGAAGGACCCGAATGCCGCGCTCTCCGAGCCGGTCAAGCCGATCGTCTATTGGCTGGACAAGAACATCCCGCTCAAGTACCGCGACACGGTCAAGGCCGGCGTCGAGGAATGGAACAAGGCGTTTGAAAAAATCGGCTTCAAGAACGCCGTCCAGGCCAAGCAAGTGCCCGATGACGCCGACTTCGACACCAACGACACGCGCCACGCCTCGGTGCGTTGGTACACCGACACCAGCGAGGGCGCGCTGGCCATCGGCCCGTCGCGCGCCGATCCGCGCTCGGGCGAAATCCTCGACGCCGACATCTCCTTCTCCGACGGCTGGACGCGCCTGCCGCGCCGCCGCGCCGTCGAGCAACTGACCAGCGTCGCGCAGGGCAACCACCACGAAGCCGACGCCCTGAAGCGCCTGGCGAAAGACGACGCGCACATCGCCCAATCGCTGGCGCGCGGCGAGCTGCCGCACCTGTGCGAGTACGAGTCGCACGCGATGGACGAGGTTGGGTTTACGCTCGACCTGCTCGCCGCGCGCGGCGACATCGATCCGGACAGCCCGGAAGCCGAAGCGATCGTGCTCGACCAGCTCAAGGACGTGGTGATCCACGAGGTTGGCCACACGCTGGGCCTGACGCACAACTTCCGCGCCTCGACCATCTACACGCTGGATCAGCTGGAGGACGCCGACTTCTCGAAGAAGAACGGCCTGACCGGCTCGACGATGGATTACAACGCGCTCAACATCGCGCCCAAGGGCAGGAAGCAGGGCCAGTACACGATGACCACCATCGGGCCCTACGACTACTGGGCGATCGAATATGCCTACAAGCCGCTCGACCCGGCGACGGAAAAGGCGGACCTGCTGAAGATCGCCTCGCGCTCGAAAGAGCCGCAACTGGCTTTCGGCAACGACATCGACGCTGGCCTGGGAAATGTCGAAGGCATGGACCCGGAAGTCACGCGTCGCGACCTGGGCGCCGACCCGCTGGCTTTCGCCGAACGGCGCGTGCTGCTGTCACGCGAACTGTGGGATCGCTTGCAGGACCGTAAGTTGAAGCCCGGCGAGCAGTTCGACCTGCTGCACCGCAACTTCATCAGCGGTGCTTCGCAAGTCGCGCTGGCGACCACGGTTGCCTCGAAGTACATCGGCGGCGTGGTGCACCTTCGCGATCATGCCGACTCCGGCCGCGCGGCATTGAACCCGGTGCCTGCGGACAGGCAACGCAAGGCCTTGAAGCTCATCACCGACGGCTTGTTCCGCGCTGAGAGCTTCAAATTCCGCCCGGACTTCGTCGCGCGCCTGGTGCCCGACCAGTTCGAACGCTGGTTTGGCCGTTCCACCAACTTGGCCGCGATCGTCAACCCGGATGTGTCAATCAGCGGCGCTGTGTTGGCTTTGCAACGCGGTGCGCTCGACCACGTGATGTCCGACGCGGTCGCCGCGCGCATCATCGATGCCCCGGCCAAGATGAGCGACGCCAAGCAGGCGATGGCGCTTTCCGAGGTCTACGACACGGTGCAGAACGCCATCTGGAGCGAACTCAAGGCCGGCGGCGACATCAACCCCTTGCGGCGCAACCTGCAGCGCGAGCACCTGCGCCGCGTGGTCAACGCCTTGGTGCGGCCGGCAGCCACCACCCCGGCCGACGCCAAAGCCCTGCAACGCCTGAACGCCCAGCAGCTCGCCGCGCAGATCAAGGCGGCGATGGCCAAGGCGGGCAACAAGGAGACCAAGGCGCACCTGTCGGAAAGCTTTGACCTCTTGAACGAGGCGCTGAAGGCGCCGATGCAGCGAAACGTGTAGGTTGCGTTATTTGCAGCAAGAATCGCAAAGGCCCGCAGTTGCGGGCCTTTGTGTTTTGGTTCCACGAGCGAATGATCTGAGCGGGGCGCAGCATTTCCCTGCCTCTGCGCAGGAAGGGGGTGAGAAAGGGGTTTCGCGATGCATGCATCGCGCCTTTCGAACGCCAATCTGATGCTGCGGATTGGCCAAAGTTTGATTGGGGTATCGCGACGCAAAAATGGTCGCACGCGTGCGCGGGGAACGGTCACGATTCGCCATGCTCTGGCGGCGGATCGACCATGCCGTGCGAAATGAAAAGTCGTCGACTGGCGGGGCTTTTCAAGCCATTTCGCCCGAAAACCCCCGCCAGTCCTTGTGTTTTTTCTTCATGTGCCAGGACACTCCCGCCATTGCGGCATGCCATCCACGGCAACCCGAACAGCGCCACACCCGTGCGCCGCCACAAACTGACAAGCCCCGACCCGGCCGACTTGCGTACACTGCGGTTCCGCCGCCAACCTGTTTCCCCATGCGCCCGCTGAAAACGCTCATCTTCGTCCTCGCCTGTTGCGCCACATCGGTGCACGCGCAAACCGCAACCGAAAAAAAGGACCCGCCGAAACCCGATCCGAAGGTGCAAAAGGTCGATCAGATCGAGGTCAAGGCCTCCGGCGCGTTCGACGAGCGCCGCGAGGACACCGCCACCAAGATCGTCGTGACCTCCGAGGAGATCAACAAGTTCGGCGACACCCAGGTGCTCGACGTGATGAAGCGCCTGCCCGGCATCACGGTGACCAACAACCAGATCCGCATGCGCGGGCTGGGCGCCGGGTATACGCAGATCCTCATCGACGGCCAGCGTCCGCCGCCGGGCTTCACGCTCGAGCAACTGACGCCGACGCTGATCGAGCGCATCGAGATCATCCGCGCCGCGACGGCCGAGTTCAGCACGCAGTCGATTGCCGGCACGGTCAACATCGTGCTGAAAAAGAAGGTTGCGTTTTCGCAAAAGGAGGTGCGCGCCAATTACGCCAGCGGCAGCTTCTACAAGTTCATGGGCGGCAATTTCGTGATCGCCGACAAGGCCGGCGACCTGGGCTACACGATCAACGGCTGGGGCGGCAGGAACACCAACACCTATCCGTTCGTGACGGCCGAGCAGGGCTTCAACGCATCCGGCGCGCAAATCCTCAACCGCGCCACCGAGTCGTTCAGCGATGGCGACGGCACGCACGCCGGGATGAGCCCGCGGCTGACCTGGAACTTCGCCAACGGCGATTCGCTCAACTGGCATTCGGTGCTCAACGGCTGGCGCGGCGATGGTGTCAACCGCTTCAGATATGTGCTGGCCGAAGGCGTGCCGGTGCCGACGTTTTCCAGCGTCGGCCGCTACCGCTACGAAGGCAGCTTCGCGCGCACGGAACTCAACTGGATCAGGAAGATCGGCGATGCCGGGAAGTTCGACACCAAGCTGAGCTTCCAGTACAACAAAAACGAGAACGAGAATTTCAACGACGGCTTCAACGCGCAGGGCCAGCAAAACGTCGCGCGCACCAACCTGACCGAGGGCTCCGAGAAGGGCTGGACGTTCGTTGGCAAGCTGTCGCTGCCGCTGGGCGACGGCCATTCCTTCGTCTCCGGCTGGGACTTGGGCCGCAGCGTGCGCGATGAAAACAACATCCAGCGCGACAGCGCCTTCCCCGGCGTGCTGCCCGCGATTCCTGCATTCAACAGCGCGGCCGACTACGAGGCCACGCTGCAAAAGTCCGCCGCGTTCGTGCAGGACGAGTGGAACGTCACAAAAAACTGGTCGCTGTACCTGGGGCTCAGATGGGAAGGGCTCGTCACCAAGAGTTCCGGCAACAACTTCGAGGCCGTGAAAAGCCGCTACGACGTCTGGAGCCCGATCCTGCAGACGCTCTACCGGCTGCCCGATCGCAAGGGCGAGCAGCTGCGCCTGGCGCTCACGCGCACCTACAAGGCTCCGCGCACGCAGGAATTGATTCCGCGCCGCTTCACGGTGATCGACAACACGCCCACCACGCCGGATTCCTCCGGCAACCCGGACCTGCAGCCGGAACTGGCCACCGGCATCGACGCGGCCTACGAGAAGTTCTGGGACAAGGGCGCCTCGATGAGCGTTGCGCTGAGCGCGCGGCGCATCAACGACACCATGCGCCAGGGCTTGCGCCTGGTCAACGGCCGCTGGGTGCAACTGCCGGTCAACGACGGCCATGCCGACACCCGCAGCATCGAGTTCGACACCAAGTTCCCGCTGCAGCTGTTCTGGCCCAGCGCGCCGCCGATCGACGCGCGCTTCAACATGAACAAGAACTGGTCGCGCGTCGATTCGATCCCCGGCCCGAACAACCGGCTTGATTCGCAGACGCCGTTCTCCGCCACGCTCGGGCTCGATTACCGCATGGCGGGCGGCTTGATCACCGCCGGCGGCAGCCTCACCTTCAAGCAGGGCGGCGAGGTGCGCACCTCGCCGAACCAGACGCGCTTCATCACCGACCGGAAGGACATGGACGTCTACGTCCTGTGGAAGGCCCTGCCGAGGCTGCAACTGCGATTGACGCTGTCAAACGTGCTCACGCCCGAAGAAATCAACCGCAGCAACTACTTTGATGCCAACGGCACGACGCTGCGCACCACCGAAACGCCGTCGAAGATGAACGTGCGGGCGGGGGTGGAGTGGAAGTTTTGATCGGGCCGCAAGCGGTGAACTGAGGCGGGCGGGCCGGCACGCGCACGAAGTTGCAGGCGTTGCCGCCGTGTCAGAACCACAAGTCGCGAATGCACCGCCCGTCGCGCGGCAGGTCCTGCCATTTTTCAAGCCCGTCAAAGTGATCGATGGGAAGATCCGCGATCGGCCCGGGCTCGGCCAGGCGCAGGTTGACCGCGGCGCGACGCCGGCCTTGTTCGTCCGGCTCCAGTGCGCGCCAATAGGCAACGCAGCCGCAGTCCGGGCAGAAGTGAAAGCCGATGGACGTCCCGCGCACGTACGCGCGGGTGGGGCCGGAGACATGCACGTCCTCGTTTTCGTGGCCGTATGCCCAGAGTACGCCGTAGCGGCGGCACACCGAGCAGTTGCATGCGGTCGCCGACTCGGGCATGGCGTCGATGCGCCAGCCCACCGATCCGCAGTGACAGGATCCTTCGAGCATTTTGTCCTCGCTTGGAAGTGGCCGGGTTCCGCGTTGGGAACCGGATTTCACTGAAGCCTGGCGGGCTGTTCCCGGGGATATCCGCAGCAAAACGGGCGATGTCGGAATCCCGGTCGACAGCATAGCGCCCGGCAGGGCGGACTGCGATCCCGCGAAAGGGGCGAGGCAACAGGAGTCCGCTAGCGGGAACTTTGTATGGAATGGGCGGGTGTTTGATTGGAAAACTCCAGCACTGGCGTGCCTTTTTGGCCCCTTTTCTCCCCAAACCCCGCGCCAGTCCTTGAGTTTTGCCGTTTCATGCTGGGGCGCAACGATTTCACTAGGAGATTCCCCTCGCTTCGCGTATAGTGCGCCCTGCGCCGGATTTTGCAGCACTCTCCGGCGCGTGTTCATCGTCTCCTCCCCCGCTTTTCTCCCTTCGCTTCGTTCCGAAGCGCAATCGAATCGCAAACTGGTTGGCGCCGATGTGGTTGCGGCATTTGCCGCGTGTGGTGCGTCCGTGTTTGTGGTTGGATGTCCGCCGGTTCCCGGCCGATCCCGCCGCGTTCGCCGTCTCGTTTCCGCTGTTCCAACAGCGAGACGACGCTCCGTATTCGTTGTGTTTTCGCGCCCGCCGGAACGGTCGCGCAGGAAGGAATTGTCATGAGATTTGAATCCCTGGGCCTCAATGCCCAAATCACCGAGGCGGTCGCCGCCGCCGGCTACACCGAACCGACCGCCGTGCAGGCGCGCGCCATCCCGGAAGTCATCGCCGGGCGCGACTTGCTGGTGTCCTCACAGACGGGCAGCGGCAAGACCGCCGCCTTCATGCTGCCGGCGCTGCAACTGCTCTCCGAGCCGCAAGGCGGCGCCGCCAAGTCGCCGCGCATCCTCGTGCTGACACCGACGCGCGAACTGTCGATGCAGGTCACCAAGGCAACGGAAACCTATGG
>DASUDU010000080.1:0-18916 GCA_036275435.1 Usitatibacteraceae bacterium
TTCGAAGCGTCCAACGCGCAAAGCCTGGCCTACCAGATTGTCAACCACGAGCCGGACCCGCCTTCGCGATTTCGTGAAGGCATCCCGGCGGCCATGGAGGACATCGTCAAGCAGGCGATGGCGAAGGATACCGCGCGGCGCTACGCAAGCTGGGAGCAGTTCGGCACGGACCTCGAGGCGCTTTGGCAGGGAGAACAGTCCCCGCAACAAAACAAGGCCGAAGTCTCCGACACCGAAAGCTTCAGCCTGCTCAAGACACTATCCTTCTTCCGGGACTTCCCGGAAAACGAACTGTGGGAGGTCTTGCGGATCAGCAAGTGGCGACCGTTCGCGCCGGGCGCGGTGCTGATTGCCGAAGGCGACGTCGGCGACAGTTTCTTCATCCTCGCCAAGGGAACCGTGCGCGTGACCCGCGGCAAGCGCTTGTTGAATGTGCTGGGCGCGGGCGATTGCATCGGCGAAATGTCCTACCTGGCGAAGAAGGCCACACCCAGGTCCGCGTCAGTGACTACCGCCACCGACAGCATCATCATGAAGATCCGCGCCAGCGACTTGAGCAACGCCAGCGACAGCTGCCGGCGCCTGTTTGACCGCAAATTCCTCGAGACCCTTGTCGAGCGCCTGGAAACGGCCAACCAGCAATTGTCGGTGACATGAGCGCGGCGCTGCCGCACACCGCTGTTTACGCATCGCTCTGCGCGCTGCTTATCGTCGTCCTGTTGCTGCTGGTGGTGCGCTTGCGGCGCCAGCTGAAGGTCGGCATCGGTGACGGCGGTCATCGCGACCTGGCCCGCGCAATTCGCGTCCATGCCAACGCCGTCGAGACCGTGCCGCTGTTCCTGATCCTGCTGGCGATCTATGAGCACAACGGCGGCGGCGCGGCGTGGCTCAACGCCTTTGGCAGCGTGTTCCTGATCGCGCGCATTGCCCACGCCGCCGGCATGACGCGCACTGCCGGTGCCTCGTTGGGACGGGTGGCCGGCACTGCCGGCTCGATCGCCTGCCTGGTCGGGCTGGCCGCGGCGAACCTTACCCGGGTAATCGGCATTTGATCTACCGCGGCAGCCGGGCCGGGTCAGGCCGTCGGCAGCTTGTAACTCCGGTACTCTTCACGCAGGCGCGTCTTCAGGATTTTCCCGGTAGCCGTGTGCGGCAGCTGGTCAACAAAAACCACGTCGTCCGGCATCCACCATTTGGCGACCTTGCCGGTGAAGTGCTCGATCAGTTCCTCGCGCGATACCTCACATCCGGGCTTGCGAACCACAACCAGCAACGGACGCTCGTCCCACTTTGGGTGCGGGACGGCAACAACGCCGGCCTCGGCGACCGACGAGTGGGACACCGCAATGTTCTCAAGGTCAATCGAGCTGATCCATTCGCCGCCCGACTTGATGACGTCTTTCGAGCGATCGGTGATTTGCATGTAGCCGTCGGCATCGATGGTTGCGACATCACCGGTGGGAAACCAGCCGTCGACCAGCGCCGTGTTCTGCTCCTTGAAGTAATGCTCGACGATCCACGGTCCGCGAACCAGGAGATCGCCGAATGTCACGCCATCGTGCGGCAGGCGCCGCCCCTGGGCATCGATGATCTTCATTTCCACGCCGAAAATGGGCCTGCCCTGCTTCGCCTTGACGGCAAGTTTTGCCTCCCGATCGAGATCGGCATGCTTTGCCTTGAGTCGGCACATGCTGCCCAAGGGGGAAAGCTCGGTCATGCCCCATGCATGGATAACCTGGACACCGAAGTCCTCCTCGAAACTGCGGATCATTGCGGGAGGACAGGCGGAGCCGCCGATGACGGTTTCACGCAGCGAACCGAACTTCAGCCCATTGGCTTTCACGTGGTTCAGCAGGCCCAGCCAAACCGTCGGCACGCCCGCACTGACGGTGACCCTCTCGCTCTCCATCAACTCGTACAGGCTGGCGCCATCCAGCGCCGGACCGGGCAATACCAACTTGACGCCCGCCGCGGCGCAAAGATACGGCAACGACCACGCGTTGACATGAAACATCGGCACCACCGGCAGGACCGCGTCCCGGGCATTGAGGCAAAACGCTTCGGCCGACATCGCTGCGTAGGTGTGCAGCAGGGTCGAACGGTGGCTGTACAGGACACCTTTGGGATTGCCGGTCGTGCCGGACGTGTAGCAAAGGCTTGACGGCGTCTGTTCGTCGAGCAATGGCCAATCAAACGCGTCGGACTCACCCGCCAGCAGGTCCTCGTAACAGAGGACCTCGATGCCGGGAATCACCGGCATGTCCTTGCGTTCGGCCAGGGCAACATACAGTCGCGTTTTGCCCAGCATCGGCGCAATCTTTTCGATCAGCGGCGCGAAGGACACATCGAAAAACATGCAGCAATCTTCCGCATGATTGACGATGTATACGATCTGCTCCGGGAACAACCGCGGATTCACCGTATGAATCACCGCGCCCATGCCGGACACGCCGTAGTACAGCTCGAAATGCCGGTGCGTGTTCCAGGCCAGGGTTCCGACACGATCGCCGGGGCCGATACCGAGCCGGGCAAGTGCATTGGCGAGGCGCTTCGATCGCGATTGCGCGGCGCGGAAGTCATAGCGGTGCAACGGCCCCTTGCCGCCATTCTCGGCGGGGCGGGAGACGATTTCCACGTCGCCGGAAATCGTGGCGGCATGGTCGATCAGCGAAGAAATTAACAGCGGCCGCTGCTGCATTCCGGAACGCATCAAATCCTCCACTCGGTGACAACCCCAAAAAACATTATCTGCCAAATTGCAAATGGCCAGGCTTGGAAAGAATTTCCCAACTGCCAGGATCGCCACCCGAAAGCAGCTTCGCGGCGCAGGGCCCAGGTTCGCACTGTTGAAAGCTCAAGTGAACCCGCCCAAATGGCATGCTCCTGGAGCGATGCGTTGGCCGTGCCATTCGCCGTGATTGGCGAAGGCTCTGCCAGACGGCGCAACAACGCATGGCCTCAGCGACGATTCCAGCGCTCGATCCACTCCAGCAAAGCGGCCGGCGGGATGGCCCGGCTGATGTGGAAACCCTGCGCATAGTGGCACCCCATTTGCTGCAGTGCCTCAAGGGTGCCCGCATCCTCAACCCCTTCGGCGACGACGGACAAATTGAAATTGCGCGCAAGGTCGAGCACGGAACGCACAATGGCCTGGTCGGTTGCCGAGTTGAGCATGTGCTGGACAAACAGCCGGTCGATCTTCAGCTCATCCAGGGGAAACCGCTTTACATACGATAGCGACGAGTATCCGGTGCCGAAGTCGTCAACCGACAGTTTGATTCCAAGCTCCTTGAGTCGGCGCAAAACCGCCAGCGAATGCTCCTCATCGCCGATTGTGGAGCTTTCGGTGATTTCCAGCGTGATCAGCGTCGGGTCTGCCCGCCACGTGCCGATGATCTGTCCAAACACGTCCGGCAGATCGCTGTCGGCGAGGTTGATGGTCGACAAATTGATGCTCGACGAAATATCGATACCGCTGCGACGCCACTCGCCTTGATGCCGCACGATGGTGTTGGCGATCCAGGTGGTCAGTGCTCCAATCAGGCCAGAAGCTTCGGCCAGCCTGATGATCACGCCCGGAGGAATGTGCCCATGTCCTGAGGCATTCCACCGCAGCAGGCCCTCCACGGAATTGCAGTTCCCGGTTGCCAGGTTGATCTTGGGTTGGTAATGGACCTCCAGCTGGTTGGCGCGAAGCGCCTCGCGCAAGGCTGCATCCAGCCCGAGATATGCGTGAAAGTCGCTGTGGTCGTCCTGGTGAAAGAAATATTGGGAAAGATCCCTCGATCGGGCAATGCGCTCGGCAATATCGGCGTTGACCACCAGCATTTCCGCGGTGTTGCCGTGATCCGGAAACAGCGAAATGCCGATGACCGGGCGGACGGAAATCTGCGCGCCATCGACCTCGACAGGCGCATCGAGCAGCGTTGCGGCCTTGTTGGCTGCAAGCGAGGCCTGCGCCTCGACGCGCAATCCCGGGAGGATCATGCACAGTTTTTCGTCAGACAACCTGACCAGCCGGTCATCCCTGCGCAGTGCCGGCAGCAGCACGGCAACGACCTCGTCAATCACGCGATCGGGCGCCGGGCCCAACAGCGCGGCAAGCCGGTCAGTCCGCTTGAGCCCAATGACCAGAACCGCAATCATGCGCCCGGCATTGCGCGCGTCGCTGATGGCACCGTCAACGAAATCCCGCAGCGCCTCGCGCGCAAGCACCAGGCTGCTCTTGACGGAACCGTTAGCTGAGGTAGAACTCGCTCGGGTCGAGTCCATAGGCATTGCTTGGCAAACCGCGGCGAATATATGTGGGCCGGTCGGATACGTCGTAGATCAAATCCAGGGTCGAGGGTCGATCACTGGGTTTCTTGTCCGCATCGGTCACCACCAGGACCTTCGGACGGAGCCGCTTGTGTTTGTTGTGTGTAACCACCACCGCAACTTCACCGGTCGACAATTCCACCAGGCTGCCTACCGGGAACACGCCGATCGACTGAATGAACTGCTCAACCATCTCGACCTGAAATTGGCTGCCGCCCCAGTTGGAAAGCTTCTGCAGGGCTTCGTGCGGCGAAACCGCCTCGGCGTACGGACGATTGCGTGTTAATGCAGCGTAGGTATCCGCAATCGCCGCCATGCGTCCGAACACCGCGATTTTTTCACCGGACAGGCCCTGTGGATAGCCCGAGCCGTTCAGCCGCTCGTGGTGCTGTGCGATGCCTTCGACCACATCCGGGTGGACGCCTTGCGCCTGACGCACGATGTCCAGGCCCAGCTTCACGTGAAGCTTGACCTTGGTGAATTCCTCGGAACTCAGTCGGCCGTGTTTTTCGAGCAAATCACGCGGGACCTTGACCTTGCCGACGTCAAGCAACATGCCGAGCATACCGAGTTGTGCCAACTGCTCCTTCGGGTAGCCAAGGTGCCGCCCGAAGGCAACCAGACCCACCGCGACCGACAATCCGTGCCCATACACATTGAGGTTCTGCTCCCGGAGCTTCGCCACCAACATCATGGCATCCGGATTGCGGATCATGCTCTCTACCATGTCGTCGATGACCGCCTCGACGGTTTCGATCTGCACGGTACCCCCCGCGCGGATGTCGGCCACCAGCGTATCGAGCAAATTGTTGGCACGTTGGAAAGCCTGCCCTGCGGCGCGGCTTTCCTCTTCAACCGAGTGTTTGTCCTCGTAGATGGTGATGACGACCGATTCCGGGATGAAGCTGGCCCTTTCCGGCTTTGCCGGGGCCGGCGTCTCGGGCTCAAGCTCCGGCGCGGGTGTTTTTGCTGGCGCAGGCGGGTCGCCTTTCGCGAACAGGCCACCGAGTCCCTGCTTCAATTGCCGCCACAGGCCGGAGCCGGCTTCTGTACCCGAACCCTGAGCATGACCTTGTTCCGCGCCCAACGCAGGATTTGCAGGCGCGTCGGCGCCGACAGGATTCGTCTTTGCATAGACCAGTGCTTCCTTGTCGGCACGAAGTACAGGTTCTGGTGCTTTCACTGGTGGTTGCGGTGCAGAAGGCTTGTTGGGCGACATCGAGCGCGTCGCGTTGCCCTGAACATTTCGCTCCTGCGTACCCGGTGACGGGTGTGCTTCCACACGATTGACCACCGTCCGCGGCTGGGCATCACGCAATGGTGCAGTTGGCTTCGGGCCTCGCTGTTCAGCTTCAAATTGGGCACCGGTCGAGCGCATCGGGTCAACCAGGACCCACTCACAGAGTTGTCGCAACTGATCGATCTGCTCTTGATCTTCGATCAGGAATCCCTGCAGCAGGAAGGGGGTATCGATCCAGGGGCGATCAAGATCCTCGACAAACATGCCGATGGCGAGGTTGCTGACAGTGACTTTTCTTTTCATGGAAATTGTGCGATCGACCTTGCGCTGGTCAGATGCGCCATGTTGGCGCGGTGTAGCGCAAACCGAGATCCGGCTGATGGCTTTGTCTGACTTTGGCCGCCTTCGGAGCAATTCGAAAGAATAGCCGAGCGTCCGTGTTGAGTGGGGATTATTGCAAATGTTGGCACTTCTCGCGCTCACGCGCGGCACTCACTTCGCAACCTAGGATAATTACGTCGTTCAGTTCGCAACCCCGTCGCAATCGAAACTGTCGCAAATCACTTGCTAGCCACCTGGATCGAATGAAGTTTGCCCTCACTCACACCAATGGAAGCGCGCGCCGCGGCCAATTGCAGCTGGCGTATGGCACGATCGACACACCAGCCTTTATGCCGGTCGGGACGTATGGTGCGGTTAAGGCTGTCAGCCCGATGGAATTGACCGACCTTGGCGCACAGATCATCCTCGGAAACACCTTTCATCTTTGGCTGCGACCCGGGTTGGAAGTCATTCGTCAATTTGGCGGACTGCGTCGTTTCATCGGGTGGTCGGGTCCGATGCTGACCGATTCCGGTGGCTTCCAGGTCTGGAGCCTGGGCGAACTTCGCAAACTGAACGAGGAAGGGGTGCGATTCCAGTCGCCTGTCAACGGCGATGCCTGTTTCCTGTCGCCCGAGATCTCGATGCAGATCCAGCGGATCCTGGATTCCGATGTCGTCATGGTATTCGACGAATGCACCGCCTATCCGGCAACCCGGGACGTTGCTGCTGCCTCGATGCAACTTTCATTGCGTTGGGCGCAGCGCTGTCGCCATGAATTTGACCGCCTCGAAAATCCGCATGCGCTGTTCGGGATCGTCCAAGGCGGGATGCACGAGGACCTGCGCGATGAATCGCTCGATGGCCTCTTGTCGATCGGCTTTGCCGGATACGCGATCGGCGGCCTGTCTGTCGGCGAACCCAAGGAGGACATGCAACGCATCATCCATCACCTTGCCGGCCGCCTTCCGGCGGAGCGGCCGCGCTATCTGATGGGCGTCGGCACCCCCGAAGACCTCGTGCATGCGATCGGCAAAGGCATTGACATGTTCGACTGCGTGATGCCGACGCGCAATGCGCGCAACGGCTGGCTCTTTACCCGCCATGGCGACCTGAAGATCCGCAATGCGCGCTACAAGGACGATCCGCGCCCGGTCGATGCGTCGTGCCGCTGCCATACCTGCCGGAATTTCAGCCGCGCCTATCTGCATCATCTCCAGCGCATCAACGAAATGCTGGGCGCACGGCTGAACACCCTGCACAACCTGCACTACTACCAACAACTGATGCAGCAGGCGCGCGGCGCCATTGAAAACGGGCGCTATGGCCAGTTCGCGGCCGAGTTCACCGAAGCGCGATTGGCCGGGGTCCCATGAAATGCTATAATTTTTAGTTAAGTTATTGATCCCCTTGGCGCTTTTTTCAAATACCCGCGCCAACCGTTGACAACCCGCCGACCGCCCCGATGTTCAGGCCGTTCGGCCGCCCAGCCCTCTTCCGGAGACCCCATGATCAGCAATGCGTATGCACAAGCCGCGGGCAACGCGCCCGCCGGAGACCCGTTTCCCAGCCTGCTCATCATCATTGGCATGTTTGTGCTGATGTACTTCTTCATGATCCGCCCCCAGCAAAAGAAGGCCAAGGAACACAAGCAGATGGTTGACGCGCTGCAAAAGGGCGACGAGGTCATTGCACTGGGAATCATCGGCCGCATCACCAAGGTTGGAGACGGGTACATCGGTCTGGAGGTGTCGGATGGAACGGTGCTGCATGTGCAAAAGCAGGCTGTATCGACCCTGCTGCCGAAGGGCACGTTCAACGACGTCCTCAAGTAGTTCCCTCGCGGCGCCGGCAGCCCGCCGCCGCGTCCGCCCGTGATTTTTGAAACGGCAAGGCCATGAACAAGTACCCCGTCTGGAAATATGTCCTCATCGCAGTGGCGATCCTGGTCGCCTTCGTCTATACCGTGCCGAACTTCTTCGGCGAGGTGCCGGCGGTCCAGGTTTCGGGACTGCGCACCAGCAAAGCCGATGCAGGCACCCAAAAGCTGGTGGAGGAGGCGCTCAAGGATGCCAAGGTCGAATTCAGCGGAATTCAGCTGGACAACGAGACCTTGCGCGTCAAGTTCAGCGACACCGATTCCCAGCTGAAGGGTCGAGATGCCATCCAGCAGAAGCTGGGGCCGGGCTACATCGCCGCGCTGAACCTGATGTCGAATTCGCCTTCCTGGCTGTACAAGATCAATGCGCAGCCGATGTATCTGGGCCTCGACCTCCGTGGAGGCGTCCATTTCCTGATGCAAGTGGACATGAAGGCGGCCACCGACAAGGCGGTTGAGCGCTATGCCGGAGATATCCGAACCTTGCTGCGCGACAAGAAAGTCTTTTACAACGGCATCAATCGCGAGGGCGACCGCGTCGTCGTGCGCTTCAAGGAAAAAGCCGAGCAACAGAAGGGCCTGAAGGAGCTTTCCACGCAGCTGACCGAGCTGGCCTTGCGCGAATCGGAAGCCAACGGCGAATTCACCATCGCCGCGGCGATGAAGCCCGAAACCCTCAAGGCCATGCAGGATACGGCGCTGCAGCAAAACATCACCGCATTGCGCAAGCGCGTGAACGAGCTGGGCGTTTCGGAACCGATCGTGCAGCAGCAGGGCCCGGACCGCATTCTCGTGCAATTGGCCGGCGTGCAGGACCCGACGCGCGCCAAGGACGTCATCGGCCGCACGGCGACTCTCGAGCTGCGCATGGTGGCCGAGGAGCACATGTCCGGAGGCGGCTTCGAGCAATTCCGCAATGAGCCCGCGCCGTTCAACACCGAAAAGATGCCCGGCGACAAGGGGGAAATTGTCCTGGTGCGAAAAGCACTGGTCATCACCGGGGACAAAGTAACTGACGCGCAACCTGGATTTGACCAGCAGACCGCGCGCCCGGTTGTCAACGTGCGACTCGATGCTGCCGGCGGGCGCGTGATGCTGCAAAACACACGGGAAAACGTCGGCAAGCGCATGGCGATGATCTTGATTGAAAAGGGCAAGCCGGAAGTGCTGACCTGGCCGGTGATCAATGGTGAATTCGGGTCCCAATTCCAGATTACCGGGGGCTTTACCACCGCCGAGGCAAAAAACCTCGCCCTGCTGCTGCGCGCCGGCGCCCTTGCCGCGCCGATGGAAATCATCGAGGAACGCACCATCGGCCCGAGCCTCGGCGCCGAGAACATCAAGAAGGGCAAGGACTCGCTGCTCTACGGTTTTGCCCTGATCACCGTGTTCATGATCGTGTACTACGCCCTTTTCGGAGTGGTGTCGGTCATTTCGCTGGCCGCCAACCTGCTGTTTCTGGTGGCCCTGCTGTCGATGCTGCAGGCAACCCTCACGTTGCCGGGTATCGCCGCAATCGCGCTGACGCTCGGCATGGCGATCGACGCCAACGTCCTGATCAACGAGCGCATACGCGAAGAGCTGCGTGCCGGGGTTTCGCCGCAAATGGCCATCCAGGCAGGCTACGACCGCGCACTTGACACGATCATCGACTCCAATGTCACCACGCTGATCGCCGGCCTTGCCCTGCTGATTTGGGGTTCGGGACCGGTGCGCGGATTCGCCGTGGTGCACTGTCTGGGCATCTTGACCTCGCTGTTCAGCGCAGTGATGGTTTCCCGCGGCTTGGTCAACCTCATTTACGGCGGTCGCAAGAAAGTGGCAAAGCTTTCGATCGGCAATGTCGACTGGCACAAGACCGGCGAAGTCAGGCCGGCCTGACACGGCAAGCCACATAACCAAGGATAGGTCATGGAATTCTTTCGCATCAAGAAGTCGATCCCGTTCATGCGCCATGCACTGGTGTTCAACGCGATTTCCTTCATCACGTTCCTGCTCGCGGTATTTTTTCTCGCCACGCGCGGGCTGCACTTCTCGATCGAGTTCACCGGCGGAACCGTGATCGAGGCGCCATTCAAGCAGGCAGCCGACCTCGGAAAGATCCGCACCGAGTTGGAAAGACGCGGTTTCCAGGAAGCTTTTGTGCAGAATTTCGGGTCATCCAGGGACGTGCTGATCCGCCTGCCGCTCAAGACGGCCGCCGGCAACCAGAACGAAGCCATGGAGCAGCAAAAAAACACGATCATCGATGCGCTGATTCCGCTCGGCCTGGATTACGACCGCGAAAAGGCCGCAGCCGATCCGAAGTCAAACAAGCTGCGCGTCGAATTTGTCGGCGGGCAGGTCGGCAAGGAGCTGGCCTATGACGGCGCCATGGCCCTGCTCGCGGTGTGCATCGGGATCATCATCTACTTGGCGATTCGCTTCGAGTGGCGCTTCGCGGTGGCGACCATTATCGCCAACCTGCACGACGTGGTCATCATCCTGGGTTTCTTTGCGTTTTTCCAATGGGAGTTTTCGCTGCCGGTGCTCGCCGCGGTCCTGGCCATCCTCGGCTACTCGGTCAACGAATCAGTGGTGGTATTCGACCGCGCGCGCGAAAACTTCCGAAAGATGCGCAAGGCAACCACCGAGGAGATCTTTGACGCGGCGATCACCGGAACGATTTCGCGCACCATCATCACCCACGGCACGACGCAGATGATGGTCCTGGCCATGTTGATCTTTGGCGGCGCAAGCCTGTTCTATTTTGCCCTGGCGCTGACTATCGGAATTTGCTTCGGCATCTACTCGTCGGTGCTGGTTGCCTGCCCAATCGCCAAGTATCTCGGGGTCTCGCGCGAGGATTTCGTCAAGCCGGTCAAGAAGGAGGGCGAGCCGGAGGTCATCTCCGCGCGCCCGACCTGATCCAGTCCGGGCGCGCGCGGTGGAGTGGCTGTCGCTTGCAATCGACGTCGTTCTCAACCTCAACAGCTACCTGGAGGGTTGGACGGCACAATACGGCATCTGGATCTATGCGATCCTGTTTGTCATCGTGTTTGCCGAAACCGGACTGGTGGTCACGCCGTTTCTTCCCGGCGACTCGCTGCTTTTCGTTGCCGGGTCGGTTGCGGCGCTCGGCGGCATGGACGTCCACCTTCTGGTGGTTCTTCTGCTCATTGCGGCGGTCCTTGGCAACACCCTGAACTACGAAATCGGCCGTTACGTCGGCAAGCATTACTTCGTGGATCGCAATTCGCGCTGGTTGAATCCGCAATACCTCGACCGCACCCACGCGTTCTTTGAGCGTTGGGGGGCAATCGCCGTGGTGCTGGCGCGTTTCGTGCCGTTCTTGCGCACCTATGTGCCATTTGTTGCAGGACTTGGTGTGATGTCGCGCCCAATCTACCTTGCCTATACGTTGTTCGGCGCCGTCATGTGGGTCGGCTCCCTGGTCTACCTGGGGTATTTTTTCGGCAATATTCCGTGGATTCGGCAGAACCAGGGCCTTCTGGTCATCGCCATCGTCCTCATCAGCCTGCTGCCGGTGATGATTGGACTGCTCAAGGCGCGGTATTCCCGGCCGGCGAACTAGACGTCCTGACATAGGCGATCGCGCAGCAAAAGAAGACGGCGGCCAACACAAACTCAGCGACAGCGCAAGCATTGGCCGGCCAGGGATCGGTCATGGCTCGCGTGATTCCCTCGGCTGCGTATACCAAGATCAACATGGTCGACCACTGGTAGGTAAATCGCCTTCCAGCCAAGATCCCGCGCAGGGGAACGAGCAGCGGAATGACTTTCAAGGTCAGCCACGAGCCGCCCGGGCGCAGGGGCGCAAGGAACGATTCCCATGCGACGCACAGCGCCATGAGCAGCAACAGCGACGCAACAGCACCTGCCTGCAGACGCGAGGCCTGTCCCGCCTGTGCAGAAGGGCCAGGCACGCTCAGGCCACGGCCAGCCGTCTGGCGACCCCGGCAAGCCTCCGCCCCAGTGCCTGCGCGATTGCCGCTTCGTCCGGGCTGACCGGCCGATCATTGCCGGGTCCCGCGACATGGCTGGCCCCATAGGGCGTGCCCCCACCGCCTGTGGTGCCGAGCAAAGCTTCGGTAAATGGCACTCCGACGATGAGCATGCCGTGGTGCAATAGCGGCAGCATCATGCTCAACAAGGTCGCCTCGTTGCCGCCATGCGGCGTCGATGTCGAGGTGAACACCGCGGCCGGTTTTCCCGACAGCGATCCCGCCAGCCATTCCCCGCCTGTACCGTCCAGGAAGTACTTCATCGGCGCAGCCATGTTGCCGAACCGGGTCGGCGATCCCAACGCCAAGCCCGAACACTCACGAAGATCCGCCGACACGACATAAGGCGGACCTTCCGCAGGAACCGCTGGTTCCTGACGGCCAATGCCGGTCGAAACCCTCGGCACGGTGCGAACCCGTGCTGCCATGCCATCAATGGACTCGACGCCACGGGCGATCTGGCGGGCCAGTTCGCGGACGGATCCGCCATGCGAATAATAGAGCACGAGAATTTCAGCCATGCACTCAAGCCTTGCCGGTTGCAATAGACTTCGAGCGGCTATTATAGGTGGCGACCCTCGACCGAATGCGCGATGAAGAAGCTGCTGACCTACCTTGCATTTGTTTCCCGCCGCTTCGTCGAGGATCGTTGCCTGATGGTGGCCGGCAGTCTCACCTACACGACGCTGGTCGCCCTGGTGCCGGTGCTCGCGGTCACGCTGGTGCTGACGGCGCGCCTTCCGCACGTCTCGAACCTGATTTCGGCACTGCGCGAGTTCGCCATGAAGGCGCTCGTCCCGGATGTCGGCAGCAAGCTGGTCAGCACCTATGTGGACCAGTTTTCCCGAAACGCCGCGGAACTCACCGCGCTTGGCCTTGCCATCGTCTTCGGAACATCGATTGCCCTGCTGTTCACCATCGACGGCGCGTTCAATGACATCTGGCGCTCGCGGCGCAGGCGCAGCTGGCTAAAGCGCCTTGCAGCGTATGTAGCGGTACTGGCGGTCGGCCCGATCCTGATCGGCGCCAGCCTCATGCTCACTTCCTACCTGGTGCACGCCGCGCACCGGTTGGAACGGGTAATCCCGCTGCTCGACGACATCCTGTTCAAGGTCGCAACGTTTTCCCTCACGGGTGCGGCACTGGTCCTGGCGTACACGGTCATGCCGGCTCGCCGCGTGCCTTGGCGCCACGCGCTCGTCGGCGGACTGGTCGCCGGGCTGTTGTTCGAATTGGTGAAGTACGGCTTCGTCTCGATCGTCGTCAAGATACCAACCTACAGCCTGATCTACGGGACGTTCGCCAGCGTGCCGATCTTCCTTGTTTGGCTGTTTTGCTGCTGGATGGCGGTATTGATCGGCGCACAGGTCGCAGCCACGCTGTCCTATTTTCGCAGCGACACTGCAGTCATTGGCGGGATACCGCGCTTGCCGGTGGCCGAGGCGATGCGCGTTTTCGAGGTGCTCGTGACGGCTGCGGAGCCCATCGCTTTTGAACAGTTGCGGGCGCGCGCGCAACTGCCGATCGATACCGCCGAAGACATCCTGCACGCCCTCGAGGAAGCTCGGCTGGTCAAGTCCGAGCGTGGACGTTACCAGCTGGCGCTGCAGGGCGATGCAATCAGCCAGGACGAAGTGATTCGCGCCGTCAATGCATACCTCGAGAAATAGCCCCTACGACTCCTGGAACTGGAACATGTCGAAGCGGCTGGTTCGTTCGATCAAGGTCGTGGCGCGCACCAGCGATGTGGATTCGATTTCGCGCAGTTCGAATTCACGCAGGTCGGCAAAGGTATCGGTCGCCGTCATCAACGTATCCGATTCCGCGCCCGGCATCAGCGGATAGAGGCGCAATGCCGGAATGGGACGCCCCCCGCCGATCGTCGGCTCAATCACAATGCTTTTAGCGGCCGGTGCAACCAGTTCAACGCCAAACTCAAGGGAGCTTCCCTCCAGAAGCGTAAGCCAGCGCACAATCCCGACGTTCCAGGTCCGCCCACCGACGAAACGGACACCAATGACATCTCCAACAGTGATCGCTACCCTTCCGCCCGATTCCCGGTGCAGCCGAAGGCCATTGGCGCTTTGATTGAGCACCTGCCAGGATTCCACGCCGATGCTCCGGGAAACATCGTCATCGGGAATCCGGATCAATGGGATTGTGTCGCCATCGCGGATCGCCTTGGCATCGGCTTCGGGATCCTCGTTGAGCGCAAGTTCGGTGAAATGGCAGATCGCCTTGATGCCGCTACACAGGGCAACCGCGGAATCGGTGGGGCTCCTGCGAAACTGGCGTTTCGGCGGATCCCCCCAGAGCCGGATTAGCCGTGCCAGCAAGTCAGCCGGATCGTGCGCACCGCGGCCCTTGGCAACTGCTGCCGCCTTCGCCGGGCGCAGCCGCTGCTGCAGTTTTTCTACCAATTTTGACGGATCGACAAGGCGCAACAGGTTGCCGGGCGGCGGGCGATTGCCCTGCACAAGCACCCTTGGCGGCGCGTCGGAGTCCTGCGCGACGACGAACAGCCGCTGCGGGTTCAGGCCCTCGGCACTGTCGCGCAAATCAACCAGGCCGCGATTCTGTTGCAAAACCTCCAGGGCGCGGTCGATTTCCCGCTGCATCAGCCGGTAAGGATCCGCCAAAGCCACCATCAGCGCCTCGGTGTAGAGATCGTGAATGGTCAAACCAGTGTCGGTGCCGTTCCCTTCCCCCACGTATCCCTGTTCCTCTGCATAGCGATGCAATACATGCATTTCCTGCCAGACGCCGGGCGGCACCGGATGATAGACCCGGTAGCTTTTCATCATCTGCATGTGCAGGTAAAAGAGCGTCCAGTAGATCAGGGGCGGAATGGTTTTCTTGGCATTGAACAACACCATCTTGCCGGTCTTTTCCAGCAACGCATGCTTGTAGGCAATCGCGCACTCGCCGGCAATTTTTTGCGCCAGCACAAAGGCTTCTTCCTGCCGCTCCTGCAAGGGCAGGCTCGCGTACGCAAAGATGGCCTGCAATTCATCGAGCAGGACATGAACCACCGGCCGATAGGCCTCGACCAGCTGGATGCGCTCGTCGGCGGTCAACTTGCTGCGATTGACGGTCTCGATGACCGCTGCAAAGCTGCGGCTCGACTCGATCGGCTTGGTCAGCGGCAGCGCATCAATCCAGGCGCGGGCCTTTTTCGGATTGACCTCGATTTCCCGCGGCAGAATCTGGGTCGCCTGCGGAACAATAATGCCCAGTGCCATGGTCTTCCCAGTCGAATGGATGCGTTTTGAGCGGCAATCACGCCAAGAATCGCCAATACGCGACGCTGTGATCCGCCGAAATCCGGCCATGCCCGAGAAGGCCGAATGCTATGATCGGCGAAAATTCTAGCAGAGGAAGGGTATGCGCAAAGCGGTTCCACTCAATTGGTTGATGGCCATCGCGTCATTGTCGGTTTGGCTGTTGTCACCGGTCGGCGCACATTGCTTTGACTTGAAGGACGTCGATGGCCATGCCCAGCGCCTTTCCGAACTCAAGGGCAAGTGGGTGGTGGTCAACTTCTGGGCCACCTGGTGTGCGCCGTGCGTCAAGGAGATTCCGGACATCGCCGCCTTCGGCAAGGAGCATGGCGCGAAAGTCCGCGTCATCGGCATCGCGCTGGACTGGGACGACGAGAAACAGGTCCGGGCATTTGCCCGCAAGGTCGGACACACCTACCCCCTGGTTCTGGGCAATGATGTTTCCGAGAAGACATTCGGCAAAGTCAAGGGGCTTCCAACCACAATTGTTTACACGCCGGACGGCAAGATCGCCTACCAAAAGACCGGCACGGTGACTCGCGAGTTGCTCACGCGTGTCATCAAGGGAGAAAAAGTCTCCTAACGGTTAACGCGGACGACGCGTAGCCATTGAAAACCTGAAGACGCATGCGCGGGTCTGTCATCCGTTCTTGCCGATCCGGTTCCTGAGTAGTTGTACCGCCTCTTCCCTCGAAACGGCAGTCGCGGCCGCTTCCCGACGGTGCTGAACCTCGACCTTGCCTTCCTTGAGGCTGCGTTCGCCGATCGTGACACGGTAGGGAACGCCAATCAACTCCCAGTCGGCGAACATGACGCCAGGCCGCTCGCCACGGTCATCGAGGATGACGTCGATGCCGGCATCGGCCAGCGCAACATGGATCGCATCGGCTGCTTCTTTCACGGCTGTGCTGCGTTCGTACCCCAGCGGGCAAATGACCACTTCGAACGGCGCAATCGCGTCAGGCCAGATGATGCCTTTGTCGTCATGGTTCTGTTCGATGGCGGCACCGAGTAGGCGCGTCACACCGATGCCATAGCAGCCCATTTCGATCGGTTGCGGCTTGCCGGATTCGTCGAGAAAGGTCGCCTTCATCGGCCCGGAGTAGACCGTGCCGAGGTAGAACACGTGGCCGACCTCGATGCCCCGTTGGATCGACAGGGTGCCACGCCCGTCCGGCGACGGATCGCCCGCGACCACATTCCTGAGGTCCGCAACCTGATCCGGCTCGGGCAGGTCACGACCCCAATTGACACCGGTAAAGTGGTAATCGACCTCGTTGGCGCCTGTGGTGAAGTCGTTCATCTGCACCACGGTTCGATCGGCGATCACGGGAACCGGCTTTTTCATGTTGATCGGCCCGAGGTAACCCGGCGGACAGCCGAAGTGCTCGAGGATCTCGGCCTCGGTGGCGAAGCGAAAACCATTGCGCAGCCCATCGACTTTGGCGGCTTTGATCTCGTTCAGTTCGTGGTCTCCGCGGATCAGCAGCAGCCAGACCTTCGTCCCGCCGATGCCGCCGGCCGCATCGGCCGTGTCCGTCGCCAGAACAATCGATTTCACGGTTCGCGACAGCGGCAGGCCCATCAAGGCGGCAACGTCCTCGCACCGCGGCTTCCCCGGGGTTGGCAGGCGGGTGAACGGGGACGCCGGCGCAGCGCGCTCGGCCAGCAGCGGAAGTGCTTCGGCCAGCTCGATATTGGCCGCGTAATCGGAATCCGGACAATACGCGATCGCATCTTCCCCGGTATCGGCAATGACCTGGAACTCGTGCGACCGCGAACCGCCGATCGCCCCCGTATCGGCAGCGACTGCGCGATAGGTCAGCCCAAGGCGCGTGAAGATGCGCTGGTAGGCTGCATACATGGCGTCGTAGCTCTTTTGCGCGCCGGCCTGGTCGCGATCGAACGAATAGGCATCCTTCATGGTGAATTCGCGGCCGCGCATCAGGCCGAACCGGGGACGTCGTTCATCGCGGAACTTGGTCTGGATATGGTAGAAATTGACCGGCATTTGGCGGTAGCTCTTGATTTCCTGCCGCGCGATGTCAGTAATTACTTCCTCAGAAGTGGGTTGGATGATGAAGTCCCGTTGGTGGCGATCTTTCACGCGCATCAGCTCCGGGCCGTACTTTTGCCAGCGCCCGGTCTCCTGCCAAAGTTCCGCAGGCTGAACCACCGGCATAAGCAGTTCTACAGCCCCGGCCGCGTCCATTTCCTCGCGAATGATCGCCTCGATCTTGCGGATCGACCGCAAGCCCATCGGCAGATACGTATAGATTCCGGCCGCCAGCTTTTTGATCATGCCGGCGCGGAGCATGAGTTTCTGGGAAACAACGTCGGCGTCGGCCGGTGCCTCGCGCGCCGTCGAGATGAAAAAATTCGATAACCGCATGATTTTATTAAATTAATGGTGGCAATTGGGGGATGTGAACCGCATTGTACCGGAGCCCGGAACTATTGACCCTAGTCAGGAATCCGAATCTGTGGAACAATCAATTCAACGAAACAGATTCAAAGGACGCGGGCCATGATTGACCGTGACGGTTATCGCCCCAACGTCGCCATCGTGCTTTGCAACGCAAAGAACCAGGTTTTTTGGGGCAAACGAATCAAGGAGCATTCCTGGCAGTTTCCGCAAGGCGGGATCAAGATCGGCGAGTCGCCGGAACAGGCCATGTACCGGGAGCTTGAGGAAGAAACCGGTCTGAAACCCGAACATGTCCGGATTCTGGGCCGTACGCGGAACTGGCTGCATTACAGTGTTCCCAATCACTGGATCAAGCGCGAATGGCGGGGCACCTACCGCGGCCAAAAGCAGATCTGGTATCTGCTGAGGCTGGTAGGGCGCGACCACGACATCCGCTTGCGTGCCAGCGCGCACCCGGAGTTCGACGCCTGGCGCTGGCACGATTACTGGGTTCCGCTGGACAGCGTGATTGAATTCAAGCGCGACGTCTACCGGCAGGCCCTTCACCAGTTGCGTCGCTACCTCGAACCCCTGCCACGCGAACGGCATCCCGCAAGCCGTACTGCCAGACTGGACGGACGCGAGCCCGCCGGGCCCCTGCTTACACCAGCACCAGATTGTCCCGGTGAATGAGTTCGGGTTCAGCCAGGTAGCCAAGGATCGATTCGATGGCCGTTGATGGTTTTCCGGCGACCGCGCGTGCCTCGGACGCCGGGTAATTGATCAGCCCGCGGCCGATTTCGCGTCCCATCGGATCCACGCACGCGACCAGTTCACCGCGCTGGAATTCGCCCTCGATGCCCACCACCCCAACGGGCAGCAGGCTGCGTCCCCCGGTGGTCAGCGCCCGCGCCGCGCCTTCGTCCAGCCAGATCTTTCCCGCCGGCTTGAGATGCCCCGCGAGCCAAGCCTTGCGTGCATTCACGCGGGACGTCTGCGCGTTGAGCCGGGTTCCGATCGCTTCCCCGGCCGCCAGCCGGGTCAGGACACGCGCTTCGCGGCCGTAGGCAATCACGGTGTCGGTCCCACCCAAGGCCGCGCGCTTGGCCGCGAGCACTTTGGTCAACATGCCGCCCTTGCCCAATGCGGAGCCCGATCCCCCTGCCATCTTTTCCAGCGCCGGGTCGCCAGCCCGCGCCTGCGAGAGCAAAGTCGCCGACGGATCGGTTCGAGGATCGGCCGTGTACAAACCGCGCTGGTCGGTGAGGATCCACAAGGCATCGGCGTCGATCAGGTTTGCAACCAGTGCACCCAGCGTATCGTTGTCGCCAAACTTGATTTCATCGGTGATCACCGTGTCGTTTTCATTGATCACCGGAACGACGCCAAGGCCAATCAGGGTCGTCAGCGTGGCGCGCGCGTTCAGGTACCGCTGGCGATCGCCAAGGTCATCGTGGGTCAGGAGGA
>DASUDU010000081.1:0-2845 GCA_036275435.1 Usitatibacteraceae bacterium
AGCAGCACGAAGCCCATTCCCGGCACGCCTTCCAGGCACTTGCCCGAGGCCGCCACGACCGCATCGAACGGCGTGCTGCGCGCGTCGATGTCGAGCGCGCCGAACGAGCTCATCGCATCGACGATCAGGCCACGGCCGTGCCTGGCGATGACCTGCGCAATCTCCTGCAGCGGGTTGAGGATGCCGGTACCGGTCTCGCAGTGCACCACCGCGACGTGGGTGATGCTCGGGTCGGCGGCGAGCAGGCGGTCGATGTCCGCGGCGCGCATCGGTGCGTCCTCGGCGTATTGGTGCGTGGTGAGCTTGCGGTTGAGGTAGGTGCAGATCTTCGCGATGCGCTGGCAATAGGCGCCGTTGACCGGCACCAGCACATGGCCGCTCTTCGGTACCACCGTGCCGATTGCGGCCTCGACCGAAAACGTGCCGCTGCCCTGCAGGGGCACGCACTCGTGGGTGCCCTCGCCGTGGACGATGGCGATGAGGCGCTCGCGGATGCGCGCGGTGATCTGGTTGAAGTCGCTGTCCCAGCTCCCCCAGTCCTTGAGCATCGCCTGCTTGGTGCGCAGCGACGTGGTCAGCGGGCCGGGGGTCAACAGGATGGGCGGGTTTGCCATGGGGTTCTCCAGGGTTAACGGATCTTCCAGCGTTGCGTGGTGCGCGCCACCAGCCATTCGATGCCGATGTAGGCGACGCTGACGGCGAGCGACGTGCCGGCGATGAGCACAGCCATCGCGGCCGCCGCGCCGATTTCCCCGGCCTCGTCGAGGTTGAGGATGGCGATCGAGGCCAGCTTGGTTTCCGGCGAATAGAGGAACACGACCGCGGAAATGGTGGTCATCGCATTGATGAAAAAGTAGCGGCTGATGTCGACCAGCGCCGGCAGGCAGATCGGCAGTGTGACGCGCCAGAAAGTCCGGTAGAACGGCACCTTGAGCGAGGCCGAGACCGACTCGAACTCGGCGTCGAGCGCCTTCAACGCTGTCACCGCGGTCAGGTGACCGGTGGTGTAGAAATGCACGATGGTGCAGATCACCATCAGGGTCAGCGTGTGATAGAGGCCGTTGAGCGGGTTGTCCCTGGCGTTGAAAAAGAAAATGTAGCCCAGGCCCAGCACCAGGCCGGGGACGGCCATCGGCAACAGCGCCAGCATTTGCGTGAATGGCCGGGCCAGCGCCATGCCGCGGGTCTTTTCCAGCAGGTAGGCCCCGGCGAACACGACGGCGGTGCCGACAACGGCCGTCCCGGCGGCAAGCTTGAGGCTGTTGACGAACGCGACACCGACCTCGGCGTCGATCAGGCCCAGCGTGTAGTGCCGCAGGCTCAGCGACAGGTCGTACGGCCAGAACTTCACGAACGAGGCAAATGCAGCCATGCCCAGCACCGCCAGCATCAACAGCGCAACCAGGCCGCAATAGACGGTCATGGCGATGTCGAAACCGCGGCTCTTCGACGGCGAATAGGGCACCGCGCGCGCGGTCAGCATCGAGGTCTGCTTGCGTTGCACGAAGCGGTCGACAAAGAATGTCAGCAACGCCGGCGCGAGCAGGATCAGCGCCACCACGGCGCCCTTCTGGAAGTCCTGCTGGCCGATGACCAGCTTGAAGATGTCGGTGGCCAGCACATTGAAATTGCCGCCGATCACCTTCGGCACGCCGAAATCGGTCATCACCAGCGTGAAGCTCACCAGCGTGGCGCTGATCAGGCCGTATTTCGCGCCCGGCAGGGTGATGGTCATGAACTTGCGCGTGGCCGACGTGCCCATCGCGTCGGCTGCCTCGTAGAGCCGCGCATCGGCCAGCGACAGCGCGGTGATGAGGATCATCAGTACATGCGGAAAGACGCTGAAGATCTCGGAGATGACGATCCCCGGCGCACCGTAGATCGATCCGATGCCGAGCGCCTTCATCGCGTCCTTGAGCAAGCCCTGGTTGCCGAACCAGTAGATGAAGGAAATCGCCGAGAGCAGCGACGGCGCCAGCAGCGGCGTCAGCGCGAGGATGCGAAATGCGCCCTTCCACGGCATGCAGCTTCGCGTCAGGGCGTAGGCAAACAGGAACGCGGCCGGGACCGTGACGACGGTGACCAGCGCCGAAACCCACAGGCTGTTGAGCAGCGACTGGCGCAATGCCGGCGTCTGCATGTAGGAGACAAAATTGGCCAGTCCGACGAAATGGCCGTTGGCGTCCTCCACGCTTTGCAGCAGGATCGCCGCCAGCGGCAGCGCCAGGAACATGACCAGCAGCGCCGCGATCAGCAGCAGGACCGCATGGCCGATGCGATCCGGCCAGTGGACTTTCTGGTGCACGATGCCGATCCTTGCCACGGCCGTGTTCATCTAGCGGTCAAACACCCGCAGGCGTTCGGTCAGGATCTTGAGCTTGAGCGAACTGCCGACGCCGAGGTTCATTTCCGACAGGTAGTTCAGCGACAGGTACACCGTCAGCGGCTGCGGCAGGCCCGCAACCAGCGCGCGCACCAGGCAATAGGGCCCGAGGAACTCGATCTTGTCGATGGTGGCATCGATGACATTGGCGTCACCCGGCTCGATCGGCCGCGCGACGATGTCTTCCGGCCGCAGGTAGGCGTGGACCCGGCCGCGCACCGCGTCGAGGGCGTGGCAGGCGAACGCATGGTCGCCGACCCTGAGCTGCCCCGGGGCCTCGACGGTCGCATCGAGCAGGTTCACCTTGCCGACGAAATCGACGACGAAGGTGGTCTGCGGGTCGCGGTAGATTTCCAGCGGCGTGCCGACCTGCTCGATGCGCCCCTTGTTCATCACCACGATGCGGTCGGCCATCGACAGCGCTTCTTCCTGGTCGTGGGTGACCATGATGGTGGTGATGCC
>DASUDU010000082.1:0-3857 GCA_036275435.1 Usitatibacteraceae bacterium
GAGCGCGTGCCGGCCACGACGCGCCGCGCGGTCATCTCGCCGCGCGTCAGCGTGCCGGTCTTGTCGGTGCAGATCACGCTCACGCAGCCGAGTGTCTCGACGGCGGGCATGCGCCGCACCAATGCGTTGCGGCGGGCCATGTCGCGCATGGCGATGGCCAGCGCGCCGGTGACGATGGCTGCCAGCGCCTCGGGCACCGCGGCCACCGCCAGCGCGATGGCGAACATCACGATGGGCAGGATTTCGCCGCCGACGGGCGTGCCCGCCAGGTGCGCGCGCAACAGGCTCACGCCGATGACCAGCGCGCAGATCGACAACGTGACGATGCCGAGCATCCGGCCGATTTCGTCGGTGCGCAGCTCGAGCGGCGTCTTCTGCGTTTCAACGCCGCCGACTTCCCGGGCGATCTTGCCGAATTCGCTGTGCATGCCGGTGGCGCACACCAGCGCCTTGCCGCGCCCGAAGGTCACCGCGGTACCGGTCAGCAGCAGGTTGCGCCGCGCCGGTAGCGGGGTGTCGGGCGGCAGGCTGGCGCTGTCCTTGGCCACGGGCTGCGATTCACCGGTCAGCGGCGCCTCGTCGCAATGCAGCGAGTGGCCCTCGAGGATGCGCGCGTCGGCGCCGATGCGGTCGCCGGCCTTGACCAGCAGGATGTCGCCCGGCACCAGTTCGGCCGAAGCAACGCTTTGTTCGATGCCGTCGCGCAGAACGCTCACTCGCGGCGCCAGCATGCTGCGCAGGGCGTCGAGCGCGCGCTCGGCGCGGTATTCCTGGAAAAAGCCCAGCACCGCGCAGAACAGCACGATGGTGAGGATGATGGCGGCGTCGACGTACGCGCCGACCAGCGCCGAGAGCGCCGTCGCCACCAGCAGGATGACCACCAGCACACCCCGGAACTGGTGCGCGAGCAGGACCCATGGCGAGGCGCTGCCCTGCGCGCGCAGTTCGTTGCGGCCGTGCCGGGCAAGGCGCACAGCCGCCTCGGCGCTGCTTAGCCCGCAATCGGCGCGAACCTGCAGCGCCGCGATCGCGGCATCGGTGTCCAGGGCATGCCAGTGGGATGGGGTCATCGCGGTCCGGCGCAACACGAAGATGCCCTATCGTGCCGCACACGGCATTGCGCGCGTTGACGGCCGTCAAGCCGCGTGCGCGGCGGCTACGGGGCGGCCGTCCGCGCCACGTTCATCACCATCGCCAGCTGGCTGTAGTAGCCGCACTGCGCGACCAGGTCCATCAGGCCTTTTTCACCGAAGCAGGTCAGCGCCTCGGCGTAATGCGCGTCGTCCACGGCATGGGTGGCCAGCAATTGGCTCACCAGCCGATACAACACGCGCTGCTCGCGGTCCAGCCCCGGCGGATCCGCGCCGCGCGCGATCGCGGCAGCGGTGTCTTCACGCACCCCGGCGGCCAGGGCGATCGGGTGGTGAATTGCCCATTCGACCGGCTGTCCCCAGTGCGCGGCCACCATCAGGATCACCAGCTCGGTCAGCCGCGGATCGAGCCCCGTGTTGAAGCGCAGGTACGCGCCGGTCTGCTGCAGGCACTGCGTCAGTTCCGGGCTGTGCAGCAGCGGCTTGAACGGCCCGACGATCGCCTTGCGCGGCCCCGCCAGCATCGCCGCGGCGGCGGCGTGCTGCGCCGCGTCCCAGGTTTCGCGCGGCGGCATGCCCAGGCGCTCGTCCCCCTCGAAGGCCGGCCGGATCATGGTTATTCGCCGGCGCGGATCTTGTTTTCGGCGATGACCTTTGCCCAGCGGCTGATTTCGCCGTCGACAAAGCTGGCCAGTTCCTCGGGCTTCGAGGCGACGATTTCCATGCCCTGCAGGGTCAGCTTGTCGCGCACCGCGGGATCGGCCAGCACCTTGGCCAGGGCTGCATTCATCGCCGTGATGATCGCCGGCGGTGTCTTGGCCGGCGCGAACACGCCCCACCATGCCACCGATTCGAAATTCGCGAAACCCTGCTCGGCGACGGTCTTGACGTCGGGGTACTTGGCGATGCGCCTGGACGAGGTCACCGCCAGCGGCACGAGGTTCTTCGCGTCGACCTGCGGGCTGACCAGGAACACCGTGCCGACGATCAGCGGCACGTGGCCCGCCACCGCATCCTGCAGCGCCGGGCCACCGCCTTTGTACGGCGCGTGGGTGAGCTGGAAGCCGCCCTGGTTCTGCATCTGCGTCAGCGCCAGATGGCCGAGGCTGCCGGAGCCGATGCTGCCGAAGGCGTACTTGCCCGGATCTTTCCTGGCCGCCGCGATCACCTCGCTGAACGACTTGAAGCCCGTTTTCGGGTGCGCTGCGATCATCATTGCCGAGCGCGAGATCAGCATCACCGGGACGAGATCCTTCCTGGTGTCGAAGGGCAGGTTGGGGATCAGGCTGGGGTTGACGCCGTGCGTGTCGAACACCACGGCAAAGGTGTAGCCGTCGGGTTCGGCCTTGGCGACGAACGCGGTACCGATCGAGCCCGAGGCACCGCCCTTGTTGTCGACCAGCACCGGCTGCCCGAGCGCCTGCGACAGCGGGCCCGAGAGGATGCGCGCCACCTGGTCGACCGAGCCGCCGGGCGGGAATACCGCGATCAATTTCACCGGCTTGGCCGGCCAGGTCTGCGCGAAGGCGGCGCCGGCCAGCAGCAACGCGGCGGACAGAAGCAGGTTCAGCGGATGGCGGAATTTCATGGCGGCAGTCTCCGGGGATTGACCAGACCGTACTCTAATCCGGTTGCATGGGGGCGGCGCCCGGAGATTCGTTCGGGACCGCTGTTACCGGCCCGCACAAATCACCGCGCCTGGGCGTGCGCACGCAACTGGGCGAGGATTTCCGCGCGGTGCTCGTCGGCGCGCGTCCCGGCGCCGGCCGGGCGGTTGGCGCTGCGCGAAAAGCGCGGTGCGGCGGCCGGCTGGAGGTGTCCGTCGACGCGCGCAAACGTCTGGCGAGCCTTCAGGTGCGGGTGCTCCGCGGCCTCGTCGAAGGACAACAGCGGGGCAAAGCAGGCGTCGCTGCCTTCGAGCCGCGCCTGCCAGTGCGCGCGCGGCTGCGAGCGGATCAGCGCCTCGATCCGTTCGCGCAAGGCCGGCCAGTCCTCGTAACGGTATTGCCGTGCCGGATCGACGTCGTCGAGGCCCAATCGCCGCAGCAGCTCGGCATAGAACGGCGGTTCCATTGCGCCCAGGGTAATGAACTGACCGTCGGCGCACTCGAAGGCATCGAAGAACGGCGCCTGATGCAGAAACAGGTTGCGCGCCGGATCGTCCGACCACGAGCCGTCGGCGCGCATCGCGTGCACCAGCGAAGACAGTGCAGCCACGCCATCGACCATCGCCGCGTCGATCACCTGGCCGCGCCCGGAGCGCTGCGCCTCGAACAGCGCGCAGACCACGCCGAAGGCGAGGAACATCGCGCCGCCGCCCATGTCGCCGACCATGGTCACCGGCAGGCGCGGCGCGTCGCCGCGGCGCGCGGCGATGCTGGAAACTCCGGTCAGCGCGACATAGTTGAGGTCATGTCCGGCCGCCCGTGACAGCGGCCCGTGCTGTCCCCAGCCGGTGACGCGGCCGAACACCAGCCGCGGGTTGCGCGCCGCCACCGCATCCGGGGAAAAACCCAGCCGCTCCAGCACCCCGGGGCGGAAGCCCTCAATGAGCGCATCGGCCGTGTCGAGCAGTTGCCAGGCGATGTCGCGGTCTGCCTCGGACTTCAGGTCGAGCGCGATGGAACGCTTGCCGCGGTTCATGGCATTGCGCGGCGCGCCCGGCTTTGCGGGCGCCCGGTCGATGACGATGACATCGGCGCCCATGTCTGCAAGCAGCATGCCGGCCAGCGGGCAGGGGCCGATGCCGGCGAACTCGATGACCCG